>JBGSBQ010000064.1:0-11750 GCA_041730475.1 Sphingomonadaceae bacterium | reverse complement strand
CAGGCCGGCTCCGGTTCGTTGAAGATGTCGAACGCCATGGCCGATTCGATGGCATCGATCTTCATCGCGGTGGCGCGCGCCAGATCGCGCTGCAACTGGACCGCCTGCCGTTCCGCCTCGGCGCTGGCAGCGGCGCGCGTAGTGGCCTCGGGCGCCGGCTGCGGCACCGGGCGCACGGCACCGGCCTTCTTGAACATCGAGAACAATCCCACGTGGCACCCCGTCAGAGTCCGGCGCCGCAGGTGGCGCCGGTGGCATAGTGTAGCGCAGGGGCAAGGTGCGCTGCACGCGGCGCACGCCGTGCGATGGCGGCGCACCATAAAAAAAGCACGCGGCCGAGGGCGCGTGCTTGCTTGCGCAGCGCCGCAGCGCCGGCGCCGGCTTAGTCGCCGTACAGCTTCTGTTTCAGTTCGCGGCGCTGCTGTGCTTCCAGCGACAGGGTGGCGGTCGGGCGGGCGATCAGACGCGGGATACCGATCGGTTCGCCGGTCTCTTCGCACCAGCCGTAGTCGCCGCCGTCAATCGCGACGATCGACTGCTGGACCTTCTTCAGCAGCTTGCGTTCGCGGTCACGGGTGCGCAGTTCCAGCGCGTGCTCTTCCTCGATGGTGGCGCGGTCGGCCGGGTCCGGCACGAGCACGGTTTCGCGCAAGTGTTCGGTGGTTTCGCCTGCGTTTTTCAGCAATTCTTTTTCGAGCGCTTGCAGTTTGGCTTTGAAAAAGGCCATCTGTGCCGGATTCATGTAATCCTTTTCATCCATCTTCAGAATTTCTTCGTCGGTCAGGATGCGCTCTGGGCTGGCGGCGGGGGTCGATTTATTAGTTTTAGTCATAACTTCGCTTACCTTCGATACGACAGAGTTTTCAAATTGATCAGCTGCTACGGTATGTCTCCGCTTGGCTGCACCGGTATCCGCTTAGGCACGTGCCAGCTCGCCGGATGATACTGCATGGACCCACAAAACCCGGATAGTTTATACCAAACACTGTTCTAATCCGCGAATAAAGATGTCTTTTGGTAGATTTTTGCCAATAAATACCATTTTGCTGCCACGCTTGTCCGCTTCGCCCCACTTGGCGCCCAGATCGCTGCCCATCAGCTGGTGCACGCCCTGGAACACGACCTTGCGTTCGGCGCCCTGCATCCACAATACGCCTTTGTAGCGCAGCATGCGAGGACCGTACACATTCACCAGGCCGCCGAGGAACTCATCCAGCTTGGCGCTGTCAAACGGGCGTGTACTTTTGAACACAAAGGCGGCGATATCGTCGCTGTGGTGGCCATGGTGGTGGTTGTGGCTGGGGTGGTCGCAGTGCTCGCCATGCACATGCTGATGGTCGTGGTGTGCGTGCGGATGCTCGTGATCGTGCACCTGCTCCGGCTCGGTGGCCAGGAAGTCCGGGTCCAGGTCCAGCTTTTCGTTCAGGTTGAAGCCTTTCAGGTCCAGCACTTCGGCCAGCGGGGCGCGGCCGAAATCCGAGGTGCTGATCGGGGCGCGCGGATTGATGCGCTTCAGGCGGCGGATCAGCTCTTCCAGCTGGGCGGCGTCGACCAGGTCGGTCTTCGACAGCAGCATCTTGTCGGCAAAGCCGACCTGGCGCTGGGCTTCTTCATGCGCGTCCAGTTGCTGCATGGCATGACGGGCATCCACCACGGTGACCACGGCATCGAGCATGTAGTGCGTGCCGACTTCCTCGTCGACGAAGAAGGTCTGCGCTACCGGACCCGGATTGGCCAGGCCGGTGGTTTCGATGACGACGCGGTCGAACTGCAATTCGCCGGCATCGCGCTTGCGGGCCAGGCTGGTCAGCGCCACGATCAGGTCGCCGCGCACCGTGCAGCAGATGCAACCGTTGTTCATCTCGACGATCTGTTCGCGGCTGTCCTGCACCAGGATTTCATTGTCGATGTTTTCCTGGCCGAATTCGTTCTCGATGACGGCGATGCGCAGGCCGTGCTGCTCCTGCAGGATGCGGTTCAGCAGCGTGGTTTTGCCGGCGCCAAGAAAGCCGGTCAGGATGGTGGTAGGGATCAGGGCCATGGTGGTGCCAGGTGAGGGGTGGTGTCGGGGCAGACGATTATGCCGGAATTTCTGCAGCGCTTGCAAATGCGCGCCTTGACGTGCATCAGCACGGGCCGCAGGCTTACTTCAGTTTAGCCCGCGGATGGGCCTGGTCATAGACCTGGGCCAGGTGCTGGAAGTCGAGCGCCGTGTAGACCTGGGTCGAGGTGATGCTGCTATGGCCCAGCATTTCCTGCACGGCGCGCAAATCGCCGGACGATTGCAGTACATGCGAGGCGAACGAGTGGCGCAGCATGTGCGGATGGACATGCACCGGCGTGCCGCTGGCGATCGCCTGCTGGTGCAGCCGTTGTTGGACCACGCGCGGCGTGATGCGGCTGCCGCGTGTGCTGGTGAACAGCGCCGCGCTACCGTCGGTGGGCGCCGGCCGTACTGCGATCCAGGCCGCCAGTGCCGTCAGCGCCGCGCTGCCGACCGGCACCGTGCGCAGCTTGTTGCCTTTGCCGGTGACGGTAACTTCGCGGTTGTCGCGGTCGAGCCAGCCCAGCGAGGCCGGGCCGTGCGCACCGGCCTTGCGGTAGTGCAGGTCGAGTCCGACCAGTTCCGAGACCCGCAAGCCGCTCGAATACAGCAGTTCGAACATGGCGCGATTGCACAGCTCGGCCGGCTCCGGGCTGCTGCCGGCGTGCGGTGTTGGCGGCGCCACCAGTCGTACCGCGTCATCGACGGACAGCGCTTTGGGCAGGGTTTTGGCGCGCCGTGGCGCGCGTACGCCGTCGACCGGATTGGCGGGCCAGCCATGGTGCTGGCCCAGCCAGTCGAAAAAGCCACGCCAGCTGGACAGCTTGCGCGCGATCGAGCGCGGCTCCAGACCGCCGCCGTGCAGTTTCGCGGCCAGCCGCCGGATCTCCGCGTGGCCCAGTTGTTGCCAGGGCTGGTCGGGCGTCAGGGTCGCCAGTTCGCGCAGGTCGCGGCCATAGGCGGCGGTGGTGTGGGGCGACAGCTGGCGCTGCGTGGTCAAGTGTTGCAGATATGCGACGATCCGCTCCAGCTTGTCCGCGGGAGCGGTGGTGTCCATGCTCAGACCAGCAGCCAGGCCAGCGCGGTGCTGGTAGTTTCGCCGATGTGGACCAGGAAGTCGGTGCCCATCATCGAGGTGAAGCGGGCCGGATCGGTGGAACCCAGGATCAGCAGGCCGAACGCCTGTTTGTTGCCCTTGATGCGCAGCGGAATGATCACGGTCGACTGGATGCCGGTGGCATCTTCCAGCCAGCGCACCGCCTCGAAATCCTTGTTGCTGCCGCAGTAGGGCGCCAGCAGGCTGTTGGCAAACAGTTCGGCATCTTCCGAAATGCCGCGCACAAACCATTCATCGGCGAACTCGGGCGCCGTGCCCCAGATGCGCAGCGTGACCTGCGGCACATCGAAGCAGCTCTTCAGGCCACTGACCACCGCGTGCGGCAGCGAACCGTGGTCTTCGGCCTGCAGCAGGACCTGGGTCCAGTTGTGGAATTTGTTGGCAATGGCTTCGTTCTCGGACGCCAGGCGCATCAGGTCCGACATGCGCAATTCGAGTGCCTTGTATTTGTCGCGCATGACTTCCATCTGGCGTTCCTGCAGCGACACAGCGCGGCCGGTCAGCGGGCTGGCCAGCTTGAAGTCGGCCAGCAGGCTGGCGTGTTCTTCGAAGAAGCGGGGATGTTCAGTCAGGTATTGCGCAACGATGTTGGAGTCCAGTGGAGCGGTCATGGCATAAGGTTCTGAAATAAAGGCAGCGATCATTTTAACCGACCCCGGGCGGGAAAAAAGGCGCACAAATAAAAAGACGCCCGCAGGCGTCTTGGGGTGTGGCGGGGGTGTGGCTCAGAAGCGGTGACGGATGCCCATCTGAATGCCTTTGGAGGCCTGGCCCGGGGTGCCGGTGAAGCCGCCCGAGGCGCTGGCGGCGCCGATCGCATACTGACCATCGTTCTGGTTCTTGATGTAGGCCACCACCGTGTACAGGTCGGTCCGCTTGGACAAGTCGTAGTCGTAGCCGAGGCCGTACTGCGTGGCATCGCTGTTGGAGGCCGTCTTGTCGTTCTGGCGGACCAAGGAAGCCATGATGCGGCCGGCGCCGGTACGGTAGTGGAAGCCGACCTGATAGCTGGCGGCATCGAGGTAGAAGGTGCGGCGCAGTGCCGTGTTCAGCTGGCCGGCCAGCACCGGACCGAGGGCCGGGCCAAAGGCGGCAAAGGTCGGCGCCAGATTGTCGGCGGCAAAGCGGATGATCACCGAGTTTTCGTTCTTTTGCTGGTGGTAGCCAGCGAACAGCTTCCACGCATCGACTGCATACGAACCAGCCAGCGTGGTGGTGACCAGACCGCGTGCACCGACCTGGTCGGTACCATGGTTGTGGGCCAGACCGGCATCCCAGCCATTGGCCTTGTAGCGCACGTTGGCGCCCCACGAGCGCTTGTCCATGCCGATGTAGCCGGACTTGTCGGTGCCATACATCAGCGACACGCCGATGCCGCTCGGCAGTTCGGCGCGGTACTGGATCGATTTGTCGGAACGGATCGCGACGCCGGCCGTCAGCAGGCCGCCGGTACCGCCGACGATGCCGCCCCAGCCCGCTGCCGTGCCGGACTCGAACACGTCACCATTGTTCAGTACTTCATAGCCGGGCGTGTACATGCGGCCCAGCAGCACGGCGCCGACCGGCGTCACCAGCCCGACCAGCGAGGTGCGGTCGAACAGCGCGGCATTGATGTTGACGTTGACCGCCGGTTGCAGCGCGCCCTGCACGCCGGCCAGCAGCTTGGCGGCAGTGGCGGCACCGCCGGCCGCGGCCGGGACGGTGAAGGCCAGGCCTTTGGTCAGCGCATAACCCTGGTTGCTCGACAGGTTGCCGGCCTGGTTGCTGCCGTTGTCGAGCTGGACCCGGGCTTCCAGATTGAAGACGGCTTTGTAGCCGCCGCCCATGTCTTCCGTGCCCTTGAAGCCGAGGCGGGAACCATCGGCGATACCGCTGACCAGCTTGACCTTGGAATCATTGCCGCCATTGTTGGCATACATCACGCCGGCATCGGCGATGCCATAGATGGTGACGCCGGATTGCGCCATGGCGGGGGCGGCGCAAGCGGCCGCGATCAAGCCTGCGAGCAGTTGTTTGTTCATGTTGTCTCCTGGGTTTTATTTTTTGGCGAAGGCCCGGGCGGAAAAGTGAACGCCCGTACTAATCGTCTAGCATCCAATATGACATCGTTATTTTTGGATGTACAGTACAGATCGTCGTGGCCGGGCCGTCGAGGTTGCAAAAAAAATACAGTCGCGGGCGAAACCCAAAAAACTGCGCTGTATGTGACCACGCGACGAAAAAAAGGACCAGCACGCTGGTCCTTGGAGTGGTCGACGCCGCCCGCAGGCGCTGCGATCAGAAGTTGTGGTGGATACCGACGCCGTAGTAGTTCAGCGTGGTGGCCGCGCGCTTGTTCGACGCATCGACGTACACATAGGTGCGCGACGACAGGTTGTACTCGTAGCCGATCGACGCTTGCTTGGTCTTGGCCAGCGCTGGGTTGTTCAGGACGTTGTCCGGAGTCTTCTGGCCATAGCCCAGCAGGATCTTGCCCAGGCCGATGCTGTAGTTGGCGCCCAGCAACCATGCTTTGGTCTTAGGATTGATCAGCACGCTTTCGGTCTGGTCTTGCTGCTGGTAAGAACCCATCAGCTTCAGTTCTGGCACCGGCTTGAACGAGGCGCCCACCGACCACAGCTTGGTTTCGATCGCATTCTTCTCGTAGGCGGCGTAGGCAGCGAACGGGCCGTTGTTGGCGGTGGCGCTCAGCGAGTAGGCATTGGTGCTCGGTACCACGTTGGCCGGGAATTGCGGCGCAGCAGCCGTACCACGACCGACGATGGCCGAGTTACCGTTGGCTTCTTTGGTCGACAGCGTGGCATTGAACTGGAAGATGCCGCCGATCACCGGGGTGTTATAGAAGACCGCGTTCGAGAAGCGGTTGCCCGAGTTGCCTGCCACGCTCAGTGGATCGCTGGTGTAGCCGGCCACTTGCAGGTCGGTCTGGTAACCGGCGACGGCTGGAATGCCACCCCATGGTTCAAACGCGGTGCTGGTTTCCTGGAACGCGGTCAGGCCACGGCCCAGACGCACGGTACCGAAGTCGCCCTGCAGGCCGACCCGGCTCTGGCCCTGGAACAGCGGACGCACGTTGCTTTCGACGGCGCCGGTGTCCGGCTCATAACGGATTTCCAGCTGGAACAGCGCTTTCAGGCCGCTGCCCAGATCTTCCACGCCTCTGAAGCCCAGTTTGTTGTTATCGCGCTTACCGATCTGGGTGGTGGTGCCCGTGCGCTTGCTGACGCCAGCATCGACGGTGCCATAGATAGTCACGGACGATTGCGCGTAAGCAGCAGAGAACGCGCCCATGAGTGCCAGAGCCACTAAAGATCTTTTCATTTGTTATTCCTTTAATAAGTGAATCGTACAAGCATTCGATAGCCAACAAGTGAGCATCTGTCACTCGGATGTGCTGAACCTTAATAGCTGCCCGCGTCAAGTTCCGGATCATGGTTGATTCGGCGCGGGTGATTTGGTCAAAAGCGTGAGAAACGGGGCTAGCTGTTGTATTTTCGAAACGCTTGTCCGTAGGTCGATCGGAAACGCAGCAGAAGATGATTTCCTTTCATCATGGCAACGATAGCGCTAGCGTACAGGGGGAGGGGCGGGGGGACTCTTGTTCCAGATCAAGGAGTTAGCGCCTTGTGGACGGTGCGCCACAGTCGCCGCGCTACACTCGCCAGTTAGTTTCTCTGGCTGTGACCTTTTGTTTCATGGCAAGATGAACCACCACATCGGTCCGCTTCAGCCGCGCAGACGGCAGGTCAGGACCGCCCGCTTCTATGAATCACATTAATAGTGAGACGATGGCAAATCGAGAAGAGTTAGGGATTATCAGGGGGGCCCGTGCCGGAGACGCGGGTTGCCAACTGGCACTAGGGAAGTTGTATCTGTTTGGTGGCGCGAGCTTGCCACGCAGTATGCCGACCGCCTTGCACTGGCTGAGCCGGGCTGCCAAGCAGCAGCTGGCCGAGGCCTGGATGCTGATCGGCACCCACATCCCGTTTGAACATGCGCGTCATTGCCAGCCGGTAGTCTGGCCCTGGTATGAACACGCCCATGATGCGGGCGTGGCGGAAGCCGGCCTGGTGCTGGCGCAGCTGGTGCTGAGCCCGGCGGGCGAGAGCGCCCCGCCGGCGTTGCGGGCCAAGGCCTTGGCGGCGCTGGAGTGGGCGGCCCGCAGCGGCTCGGCGGAAGCGCAGTGGTTGCTGGCGCGCCAGACCGGCGTGTTGCCGGCGCAACAGGCGGGGCCGGCCGGCAGCAGCGTAGCGGGCACGGTGGCCGCTAGCAACATGGCCGAGCGCGCGTGGCTGGCCGGCGGCAGCGGCTTGCTGGCCGCGCAATATGCGATGCTGGAGCAGGCCTGGGTCAGTGACGCGCCGGCCCAATTCCTGCAGCGCGCGCAGCCGCTGTTGCACAGTCTGCTCCGGGCGGCGCCGGCCGATGCCGAGGCGGCCCGTGCCGCCGACTGGCCGCTGACGGCCCAGCAAGTGACGCTGCTCGGCCGATGCGCCAGCCTGATCGACCCGCGTGCCCCGTTCACGCCCCAGTTGCAGCAGTGCCGTGAGCTGGCGGCATATGGCGGCGAACGCCAGGCCCAGCTGGCACTGGGCTTGTGGTTTGCCCGTATGACGGGTGACGGCGAGCGCCTCGCCAGTGGCATCGCCGCCGTCAATTTCAAGCGGGCGATCCGCTGGCTGACGCTGGCTGGCGACCAGGGCCTGGCGGCAGCGTGGTTTGCGCTGGCCCGGATCTACATCAAGCCCGAATTTTCGCAGCGCTGCGTGGCCGAAGCGCAGGCCTATCTGGAACGGGCGGCGGAAATGGGGCATCGGACTGCCCAGCTGGAGTGTGGCATGCATGCGTGGCGCACCCGGCGTGGCGATGCCAACAGCGATGTGCGGGCCGCTTACTGGCTGCAGAAGGCGGCCCTGCAAGGCTGTGCGGAGGCTGACGCGGCGCTGGCGCGGATCGCGTCGCCGCCCAAGCAGCGTGGCTGGGCCGACAGTCTGGTGACCAGCCTGAGCCGTGAATTGCTGGCCGGGCAGCCCTTGCTGGCGGCCCGCATCGAGCTGGCTGAACTGTTTGGCCTGAGCCGGGCCGAAGCCCTGCTACTGGACTTGAAGGCGGCCGACCACGGCCATTGTCTGGTGGTCGATATTCGCGCCAGCTATGGCCGCAGCAAGCGCCGCCTGATCCTGCTGCGGACGGCGCATGAACGGCAGGTGCTGGATCGTTTGCAGCGTCTGTTTGACACGGTGGATAGCGGTCCGGACGGCATCGAGGGCAATTATCGGCAGCGTCTGTACCGCCTGAAAACCTGGCTGCCGCAGGCGGCCGGCGAGTTGCTGGCAGCCTGAGGCGGGCGCCCGCCACCGGTGGTTGCGGCCACTGGGCGCAACGATTGCGCGCGCGGCAGGCGCCGCGTCGCGGATGGTGCGGCAAGCGGTCGATGCCGGCCGGCGCGCGGGATCAGATCTCGATTTCGCCTTCGAACACGGTGACGGCCGGGCCGGTCAGCCAGACTGGCTGGCCTTCGCCATCCCAGGCGATGGCCAACTGGCCGCCACGGGCTTCGACCTGCACCGGCGAATCGAGCAGGCCGCGGCGGATGCCGGCCACCACGGCGGCGCAGGTGCCGGTGCCGCAGGCCAGCGTTTCGCCGGCGCCGCGCTCGAACACGCGCAGCCGGATGTGGTGGCGGTCGACGATCTGCATGAAGCCGGCATTGACCCGGTTCGGGAAGCGCGCATGGTGTTCGATCAAGGGGCCGGTCAGCTCGACCGGAGCGGTGTCGACATCGGCCACCACCTGCACCGCATGCGGATTGCCCATCGACACGGCTGAAATCAGCACCGTCTCGCGCGCGCCACCCAGTTCCAGCATCAACGGCCACAGCGTGTCGCGTCCTTGCGGCGTGCCCTGCAAGCCTTCGGCGTCGAACGGCACCCGGCCCGGTTCCAGAATGGGCGCGCCCATGTCGACCGTGATGCTGCCATCCAGTTCCAGCCGTGGCGTGATCACGCCAGCCTTGGTTTCGACCTTGATGCTGCGCTGCGTGGTCAGGCCTTTTTCGGTGACGAATTTGACGAAGGCGCGCGAGCCGTTGCCGCACTGTTCGACTTCACCGCCATCGGCGTTGAAGATGCGGTAGCGGAAATCGCAGGCCGGGTCAGGCGAACGTTCCACCAGCAGGATCTGGTCGGCGCCCACGCCGAAGCGGCGATCGCCCAGCAAGCGCCATTGGGCGGCACTGAAGTCGATCTGCTGGTTAATCGCGTCGATGACGACAAAGTCGTTGCCGGCGCCATGCATCTTGGTAAATTTCAGTTTCATCGTGGTCGGTACTGCCTCAGGGTCAGGGGGCCGGGCGCTGGTACAGCGAAGGCTCGCCGGCGGGGCGGGTCTTGAAGCGCTTGTGCGTCCAGAAATATTCGGCCGGGGCTTCACGCACGCGTTCTTCGATGAAGGCGTTCATGCGGCGGGTGGCGGCCACCATGTCGTCGCCGGGGTAATTGTCCCACACCGGGTACAGCTTGACACGCCAGCCTTGATAATGCGGCAGGAAGGTGGCAATCACCGGCATCACCTGCGCGCCGGTGGTGGCGGCGATGCGGGCGGTGGCCGTCAGCGTGGCGGCCTGGATGCCGAAGAAGGGCACGAATTCGGCGTCTTTTTCACCGAAATCCATGTCCGGCAGCATGAAGTAAGGCAGCTTGTCGCGCAGCGCGCGCAGGATGGGCTTGATGCCGTCCTGACGCGTGAACAGCTTGACCGGCTTGAAGCGGGCCCGGCCGGCACGCAGCACCTGGTCGAAGGCGGTATTTTTTTGCTGCACATACATCGACGAGGCGCTGGTTTCCATCGCAATCGCGGCGCCGGCCACGTCGAGGCAAACGAAGTGCGGGCACAGCAGGATGGTGGGACGGCTGTTCAGCTCGTCCACTGGCACCGGCCCCGGTTCTACCTTGATCAGGCGCCGCAGCCGGGCTTCCGAGGCCCACCACAGGATGCCGCGCTCCCAGACACTGCGCGAATAGCTCTGGAAATGCTGGCGCGCCAGCCGGACCCGCTCGGCCTCGCTCAGTTCCGGCAGGCACAGGCGCAGATTGGTGAGCGCAATGTGGCGCCGCGCGCGCAGCAGCACGAACAGGATGCTGCCGACCAGGTCGCCAAAACGGCCCAACAGCGGCAGCGGCAGCCAGTGCAGCAGCCACATCAGTCCCAGCATCAGCTTCATGCGGCATCTCCGGTGGCGGCAGGGGCGGCGATGCCATCGGGCACCTTGTAACGGTTATAGCTCCAGAAATACTGGCTGGGGCTGCGTGCGATCAGTTGTTCCATCGCCGTGTTGATGGTCTGCGCCTGCTGCGCGGCATCACCCTCCAGCTGGCCGTCGAAGGGCACGAAGCGGATCACATAGCCGCGTCCGTGCGGCAACCGTTCCGCATAGGTGACGATGATGGTGGCATCGCCCAGCTGGGCCAGCTTGGCGGGCAAGGTCATCGTGTACGCCGGGCGGCCGAAGAAGCTGGCCCACACGCCTTCGCCTTCCTGCGGTACCTGGTCGGGCAGCAGGCCGATCGGGCGGCCTTTTTTCAGCGTCTTGGCCAGCATCCGCACCCCGGACATGGTGGCCGGTGCCAGCAGCAGGTTGTCACGCGCCCGGGCGCCTTCGATCAGCGGTTTTAGCGCCGCCTTCTTGGGCGGCCGGTACATCACCATCAGCTCGGTGCGCAGCGCGATTTCCTGCGCCACGATTTCAAAACAGCCAAGATGCGGCGTCAGGAACACGATGCCGCGCCCGGCGTCCAGTTCGGTCTGCACCAGCTGCCAGTTCTCGGTGCTGGCATGGCGCGACACGCGCGCCGGCGCCGCACACCAGATGAACGGCAGTTCGACGATGCTTTTGCCGGCTTCGGCAATGGCGGCCGGCAGCTGCCCGGCATAGCCGGCCTGGCGCAGGTTGTCGCGCATGCGGCGCCGGTAGGACGGCGAGCTCAGGTACACCAGCCAGCCCAGCCCGGTCCCCAGGGCATGCAGCAGCGGCAGCGGGAAAATCGACAGAAAACGAAACAAAATGACAAGCATGGGTAGGTATTTGTTGATAAGAAGCAGGTTTTGGCAGCGGTTGCCGAACCAAAATTTTTTTAAGAAGCGTAAAATACCACGTATGCAGTATCCGCTGAGTTAACAGACAACTTGCGAGGCGGAATATAAATATCGCTAAAGCGTCGCAAGCCTTATTGGTAAGCGACAAACATTTTTACAACCAATAGCAGGAGCTTGCGATGTCGTCTAACGATTACCTCTTTACCTCTGAATCCGTGTCCGAAGGTCATCCGGACAAGGTCGCCGACCAGATTTCCGATGCCATCCTCGATGCCATCCTGGAACAGGACCCGAAAGCCCGTGTCGCCGCCGAAACGCTGTGCAACACCGGTCTGGTGGTGCTGGCCGGTGAGATCACCACCCATGCCAACGTGGATTATATTCAAGTTGCGCGCGAAACCATCAAACGCATCGGTTACGACAACACCGAATACGGCATCGACTACAAGGGTTGCGCCGTGCTGGTCGCCTATGACAAGCAGTCGCCGGACATCG
>JBGSBQ010000063.1:0-11782 GCA_041730475.1 Sphingomonadaceae bacterium | reverse complement strand
TGTTGCTGAACGCCTTGGTCTGGGCGGCCTACTGGCGCCTGCATCCAGCGGACGACGGCCTTGCGGAGGTACGCCAGCACGCGCCCTGGGCTGCGCTGCTGCAGGAAAACCGGCCACTGATTCTGGCCATCGGCGACTACTATATTTTTGGCGAGATCGACCCGGCCAAGGGCATCGACCGGCTGGTGCGCGAATATGCCATCAATTCGCGCGAGGAGCTCAGTGAGCATGTGATCCAGCATCCACAGTTGCGCAACACCTACAAGGACCTGCAACTGTCTTACCTGCCGGTGTCGATACCGTCTATGCTGAAGGAGTTGCTGCCCATCCTGGCCCCGATCAGGAAGGACCGCATCCACATTGTCATGGCCTCGCGGATTACCCCCGACATGTTGAAGCAGGCGAATATCGTATACATCGGCTATCTGAGCGGACTTGGCGTATTGCGCGAACCGGCATTGGCAGGATCGCGCTTCGCGATCGGCGAGACCTTTGACGAGCTGATCGACACACGCAGCAAGCAGCACTATCTGAGTCAGGAAGGCGGCCCCAATCAAAGTACTGGACACAGCGTCGACTACAGCTATTTCTCGACCTTTCAAGGACCCGAGGGCAACCGGATTGTGATCCTCGCCGGCATGCGCGACGTCGGCGCGATGCAGATTGCAGAAGCGCTCACCAAGCCGGACACGCTGTCAGCGCTGCTGCAAAAAGCCAACGGCGCACCATCGTTCGAGGCCTTGTACGAAGTCAATAGCATCGAGCGACTCAATCTCAGTGGGCAGCTACTGGTCACTTCGCCGCTGCAAACGGAAAAGATCTGGCGCGGACGCCAATAGCGGGAGTATTGCCTGCAACAGCGCCATGGTTCCGCGAGGTTGACCCAGCCGCAGTCCAAATTCTGCGCATTTCTTCTTGTCGCCGAAGCGCAAGCTGAGTATATAATAATGAATGAATGTTCATTCATCTTTTCAAAACCGATGAATGAGACGAGCGAATCAGAACCCGAGAACATCAAGATGAACTGGATATCGTCCCGCCGCGCTTGGGTCGGCCTTGCGCTGGCTGCGGTACTGGTCGTGGTGAGCGTGACATGGACCTGGCAGCGCCACGCTCTGGCCGATGCATTGGTACGCGCTGAACCCGCCAGCTTGCAGCAGGATGGAGCGCTGGTACGGTACGCACTCGACCGCGCACCGGGCGTCTACGCGGCGAACTGCGCATCGTGCCATGGCGCCGAGCGGCACGGTGACCTGCGTACCGGAGCGGCTGATCTCGCTGATGCGCACTGGGTACATGGAAAGGGCGACGTCGCCGCCATCGAGACGACGATCCTGTACGGCATCCGCTCCGGGCATCCCAAGGCCCATGGTCTCAAGGACATGCCGGCCATGGGGCGAACCCAGCAGCTCACGCGCGGGGAAATCAGCGACCTGGTCGACTACATGCTCGCACTGTCAAAGCAGCCGCACGCGGCGGCGGCGGCCGAACGAGGCCGCGCGCTGTACGCGGGCAAAGGACGCTGCGCCGATTGCCATGGCGCGGATGCGGGTGGCAGCAGCGAGTTCGGGGCGCCGCGCTTGACCGGCCCGACCTGGCTCTACGGAGGCCAGCGCGCCGCGCTGCAGGCGTCGCTTGAGGACGGCCGGCACGGACTTTGTCCGGCTTGGATCCACCAGCTGGACTATGCGGACATCCGGGCACTGGCAGTCTGGCTGGCCGCCAGTCAACCCGATTGATAGAGGATACCCAACGCTATGCAAGCGACACGCGACGACAACGCTCCTGATCTGCACGCCAAGGCCAATCGCCGCTCGCTGGTGCTGTTTGCCTGCGGCGCCCTGATTGGACTCGCCTTCGCCGGCTACAGCCTGTTTACCGCCAAGGGCACGCGCACCAGCAGCGTGCCGCCGGAGGCGATTGCGCTGATCAATGGGCGGCCCATCCTGCGCAGCGATTTCACGACGCAGGTGCAGGCGCAGTTCAGTCTGCCCTTCGAGCAATCTACCCCGGCCCAGCGCCGCGAAGTGTTGCGTGACATGATCGCGGAGGAACTCAGCGTCCAGCGCGGCGTCGAGATCGATCTGCCCAGCTTTGATCCTGAGGTGCGTGCAGCGTTGGCGGCGGGCGTCGAGCTCCAGGTGACGGCCAATGTGCTGGCGCAGCAGCCTACCCAGGAGCAGCTGCGGCAGTGGTATGGAACGCATCAGGAGAAATACGCGTCGGAAGGCTCCTACCGTCTGCGCGATTTCGTAGCACGCACCGGGCCTACGCGTGCCGCCGCACAAGCTACGGCCGACGCCGCGCAGGCCGTCTCCGCGCTGCGCGCGGGCCGCTCACCCGAGCAGGTGGCGAAGGACTTCGGCCTGGAGGACTCGGGGCGGGTGGATAGCGGCACGATCTTCGACTTCGCCGCCAAGGTCAAGCTCGAGGCGCCGGTGTATGCCGCCGCGAGCCGGCTGTTTACCGGCGGCGTGTCTGATCCCGTGCTGGCCGCCGACGGGGTTCACATCGTCATCATGATCGACCATCGTGCTTCCCAGCCGCAGGCATTCGAGGCGGTCGCCGACCGCGTCTGGGCCGACTACAAGAAAGAGGCGCAGGACAAGGTGCTGCGCTCCAGCGTGGAATTCCTGCGCGGCCGTGCTGACATCCAGTTGTCCACCGACGCCAAGGCGCTGGCGGAGAAAGGCGCGTGATGCGCGCGCTGCAGTGCTGGCGCGCCGTGCTGCTCGCTGTCGCCTTCGCGCTGGTGGTACCGGCCGCGCTGGCCCATACCAAGAGCGAGACGCACTCGGTCTGGGAGATCGGCGCCGAGCGCGTGCACCTCGAGTTCTCCATTCCGCTCCCTGAATCGGCGCGGCTCGCGCGCAAGGGTGAGGAGCAGCCCCCCAACGAGGTGGTGCTGGACTACCTGAAGCGGCATCTCGGTGCCATGAGCGCAGGCAAGGCCTGTCCGATCGCCGCGTCGCGTGCGCTGGCGGCGACCACGCAGTTCCGCCGCTTCGAGTTCGACTTCAACTGCCCCGGCAAGGACGATATCGCCCTGCAGTCTTCGGCCTTCTTTGACCTGGTGCCCTCGCACGTCACGTTCGCACAGATCCGTACCACCGATGGTCAGTTCGTCGAGCAGCTGTTCACCAGCGAGCGGCACGAGGTGCGCGCTGCCGCAGGCGACGCCGAAATGCGGGACGCGGGCTTTTTCGACTACATCGTGCTGGGCATGGAGCACATCTTTACCGGCCCCGACCATATGGCCTTCATGCTGGGGCTGGTGCTGATCTCGCGCCGTGTGCGCGACCTGCTGTTCGTCGTCACCGGCTTCACACTGGGCCATAGCATCACGCTGGCGCTGGCGGTCACCGGCGTGTTGCGGCCCCACCCGGAGTTTATCGATGCCCTGGTGGGCCTGACGATCGCGATGGTCGGCGCGGAGAGCTTGGTCGTGGCCACCCGCCGCTCGGGGATTGTGGCGGCAGCGATCGGCATCCCGCTGGTCGGCATGGCGATCGCGAGCCTGCTGCACATTGGCCTGATGCCGCCGCTGCTGCTGTTAGGCTCGGCTCTGCTGTGCTCAAACTACCTGCTGATGTCGGGCCACATGGGCGACGCCGGCCGGCTGCGGCTGGTGGTGACCTTGGTTTTTGGCTTGATACACGGCTTCGGCTTCGCTGCCACGCTGCTCGAGATGCAACTACCGGCTGAGAAGCTGATGCAGATCCTGGTCGGCTTCAATGTCGGTGTCGAGATAGCACAACTGATGCTTGTCCTGGGGCTGGTGGGCCTGGCCGCGCTGCTGGTGCGCTTCAAGCTTGGAGTACCGCGCCGGATGCTGATTGACGGTGTCGGCTCGGCACTCGTGGGCCTGGGAACCTTCTGGTTTATCAGCCGTAGCCTATGAGTGCATCGACGATCATGTGCCTGATGGCACTTTCCCCCATACTGGCCGGCGCCGGCATTTAAAGGTCCCATGAGATTCAGCCTGTTCCGTTTCTGTCGAACTTGTCATGCGTGGGGTGGCGCGGCGTTGGCGTTGCTGATCCTGTTGATTAGCCTCACCGGCACGCTGCTGGTCTGGAAGCAGGAATACCTCAAGTGGGATCTACCCCAGGCACACGCTGACTTTGTACCGAGCGCCGAAGCCTTGGCGCTCATCGCCACGGCGGCGCAGGCCCAGTTCGGGCGCAACACCATCGCGCGGATCGACTTCGCCACCGAAGACTTCGCGCTGAGCAAGGTGTTCTTGAGCGACAGTAGCTTTGCGTATCTGGACCCGCAAGGCCGGCTGGTCGGGCACTGGGCGTTGAATGCTCGTTTCGAGGATTGGTTGTATGACCTGCATCATCGTCTGCTATTGGGCAAAACTGGACTGATGATCGCCGGGCTCTCAGGGTTGCTGATGGCGCTGCTGGTGATGGTCGGTGTCATCGCCTTCTGGCCATTGCGTCACGGCTGGCGTCAGGGCTTTCGGCCGCGCTCAAGCGCACCGTCGTCTCTGCGGGCCAGCCATCGCAATATCGGCATCGTCGAAGCGCTGCCATTGTTGTTCACCTTGCTCACGGGGGTGACGCTGACATTTCCAGAGCAGACACAGCAATGGCTGATCGAACCCTTGCGGGGAGCTGGCTATGGCGCCCAGTTCAGCGAACATCTTGATGGCGTATCCGGCAATGAAACAGCGCAGTGGCTGCCGGTGATGCGGCGCGCCATGGCTACTTTTCCCGGCGCCGTGATTCGGAGTGCACAGGTGCCAGGCGACTTCTCGCCGTATCGCATTATCGGTCTGCAACAGCCGGGTGAGATCGATCCGCAGGGGCTCAGCAAAGTGTATATCGCCGCCTCCGGTGGCTATATGGATGTGCGGATGGATGCGCGTACCTATCTGCTGTCGGAGCGGGTACTGATGGCGAGTCAGGCGCTACATACCGTGCGTTTCCATGCGCTGTGGTACCGGCTGCTGTTGACGGCGAGCGGGATGCTCATCATGTACCTGTGCGTGATCGGGCTGCTGAGCTTCAGCAAGTCATGGCGCCGTCCCCGCTTCAGGCAGAAGTCACTGTGAGTGCAATCAAATTTAAGAACATGAAAATTTACCTCCGATTATTGCAAGGGATGGCAACGCCGCTGGTGGCGTTGCGCTTAGTGCTCGCCACAGCATGGTTGTTGTGTGCGTCCTCGAGCTTTGCCCATGGCGTAGCACAGGGCGATGCCAGCTACTTGCAAACCGTGCAGGGCGTCGCCTTTGTGCCCTATCTGTACTTGGGCGCCAAGCACATGGTGACTGGTTACGATCATTTGCTATTTTTGGCAGGGGTGATTTTCTTTCTATACCGGCTGAAAGACGTGGCGCTGTACGTCACGCTATTTGCCGTAGGCCACAGCACGACGCTATTGCTGGGCGTGCTGGCCGGTATTCACGCCAATGCCTATGCGGTGGACGCCATCATCGGTCTATCGGTGGTGTACAAGGCCTTTGAAAATATCGGCGGCTGGCGACGCTTGGGCTTGAACATCGACACGCGCGCGGCGGTATTACTGTTTGGACTGGCACATGGCTTCGGGCTATCCACCAAGCTGCAGGAATTGACGCTGGCGCGCGATGGACTGCTGGTCAATATGATCGGCTTTAATCTTGGCGTGGAGCTGGGACAGTTTGCGGCACTGGGGTTGATGCTGCTGGTGTTCCATGTCTGGCGACGCAGCACCAGTTTCACGCGCGATGCCTATGTCACCAATGTTGGGATCATGGCCGCGGGCTTTGTGCTGTTCGGTTACCAACTCACAAATTATGTGCGCGCGGCCTAGCCAGCACGATCAACCTTACACTCAATATTCATCACAAGCGAGCTGAACATGTCTATTCCCGTTTCGCCTTACCAAGCCCATCCGCCCAGCGGCACTCGTCTGTTGATCAGTGTGATCATTGCGGCAGTGCTTGCCGCTTTGGTGTTGCTGTTGGCGGTGTTACCGGCCGAGTTAGCTATCGATCCAACCGGGATCGGTGCACGTCTCGGACTGACGCAGATGAGCGGCAAAGCCGGGACTGCCATCGTGTTAAGCAATAACCTGGCGGGTAATGACAAGCTCGACAAGGCAAAAATCGCCGCTGCGGGTGAGCCGCTGCCGTTACCTAATCCAGCGGTGCACCAAGCGCATGCCGAAGCGCCGAAGTCAGAAACGTTGACGATTACGTTGCCAGCCTATGGCGAGACCGAAGTCAAAACCGTACTAGCAATCAATCAAGTCGTGCTGTACTCCTGGACCACCGATCAGGGCAAAGTGTATGTGGACTATCACGGCCACTCGCCCGAATGGAAAGACAAGCAAGCGTTCGTGCGTTATCAAGAGGAAAAAGAAGGCATTGCCGGTGCCAGTGGTTCGCTGGTGGCACCATTCGCTGGTGAGCATGGCTGGTACTGGGTGAATCTGGAAAATCATCCGGTCGTCATTACGCTGAAGGTCAGCGGTTACTACGACAAAGTCGTAAATTACGGCATCCTGAACCGCTAAGGTTCTGTCGCGGCGGCCGTGGCCATGACCGGCCACTTGAGCCGGCACGCGAGCATACCCATCTTCAGCCGAAACACTGTGGGCCCGAGTTCCCGGGCACCCTCTGCGATCAGTTGCCGCCGACCGGCTGGCAACAGCGCGATCATCAACCATCCCATCCCCAGCAACTGCATCGGCGCCAGCCGTGACACCTTGCGCCCCAAGACCTGACAGGCGCGGCTGATCATCAGGCCAGCGCCGAAGAGCACCGAAGACTAGCCCAGCGGGCGCCGTTCTCCAATGCTGGAGTATGGCGGGTTTCCTATTTTTTATTCCTTGGCGGCGTCCTGCCGCTGGTTTTTTGCACCCGTCATAAGCTGCGGCAATGGGGCTGACGATCTGTTTCTCGTAAAAAATATATTATATTATCTTCTATATTTATTTCTTTTCATAATCAACTTTTCTGCCTAACCATGTGCAAAAGCATAAGTATTAGATTAGAATTCGGTTAGAACAGGGTTTCCCTGACCGCAACTGGAGAAGAAGTGAAGATACCTACCACCGACAAGGCGATTAGCAAGACGAACGAGGCCTACCAGGTATTGCGCAACGCTATCCTGTGGGGCAAGTTGCCCGCGGGCTCGCGTCTTCGCACCAATGTGCTCACTAAGGAATATGATATCGGCCTCGGCGCGCTGCGTGAGGCGTTGTCACGGCTGTCCGCAGAAGGACTGACGCAGGCGGAGGCGTACCGCGGCTACGTGGTGACGCCGATCTCGGCGGAGGACGTCAAAGATCTGGCGCGCGTGCGCACCGCCATCGAGACGCAATGTCTGGTCTGGTCGATCGAGAACGGCGACCTCGATTGGGAGTCGAACATCCTGGCAGCGACCCATAGGCTGGTCAACTGCGAGCGTGAACTCGACCAGAATTCGCATCCCGCGACCTGGACTCAGGCACACTCGGACTACCACGCGGCACTCGTTGGCGGTTGTGGCAGCCCGCGTCTATTGCAAATTCGCGACAGTTTGTACGAACAGAGCGAGCGCCACCGACGCCTTGAATTGAGCATTCCGCACGACCGCAACGCTGACGACGAACATCGTCTGCTGGCCGAGGCTGCAATCGCGCGCGACATTCCCCGCGCCACGCAGTTGATGCACAACCACATCAACCGCACCACCGACTTCATCGTCCGCGCGTTGAACGAACGCGAGGCGGAAGTGAAGCCGCGGCGCACGCCGGGTAAGGGGGCAAAAGCAGCGGCGCAGACCGAGGGTGGCGCGGTGGGAGCTTCAGCGAAGTAGTCCCGCCGGGACGGTAGGCCCCATTGGTCGAAGCGTGCATGGTCGGCAGGATGGACGGCGACCGGGGTCGCCGCATCCAGTGCTTCACACTGACGCCGGTCCGGCGCCAGTGCTATTTGCTGCGGGCCAGGTACTCGGCAATGCTTTTCAGGTCCGCGTCGCTCAATTCCGTCTTGCGGATTGGCGGCATCACTCCGCTACCATGCCGCACGAAGTAGACGACGGTCGCGGCCGCGAGATTGGTGCGCTTTTCCAGCTCCGCCATCTCCATGTTGCCATACTTCACCATTAGCTCCGCCGTTCCGGGCGGAATCATGGGGCCTCCACCCATGGGGCCACCGGGACCCGGTGGACCGCCGGGGCCTGGTCCGCCGGGAGGTGGTGGCGGGGCCGCACCATGACATGCCACACAGAAGCGCATGAACAGGAGCTGTCCGCGCGGTAGCGACCCTTCCGGATGGGACACTGTCGTCCAGGCCGACGAGCGCTGCGGCTCAGCCTTCAACGGCTGGGCCGTTGCGGACTGGCTCAATGCGGGACGCATGGCAACCAAGGCACATGCGGCAAACAACGATAGCATCAAACGTTTGCTCATCGATTCTTCCTCAAATATTTCGGCCAGATGCCGTAGCGGCCGGCGGAGATGATGCCCTTCGGATCAATCGCGTCCTTGAGCGTTTCGGCCAGTCTCAGCAAGGCGTGCTTGTTGAAAGAAAAGCCGCTCACGACTTCGTCCATGAACATCGCATGGGTCCGGTATTCGGCATAGCCGAGCGACGCGCCGACCTTGACGAGGTCGAGGTAGGCCGCGCGCACCCGGGCGTTTTCCGCGGCATCTTCGGTCAGTCGCAGCCCCATGACCATGCCGCTGTAGCCGTTCGCGATCAGCGCCAGATTGGCGTCGACGGTCTTCACCTTGTGCTTGCGCAGCACGTGATTGAATACGTGGCGCGCCTTCAAAATGTCGTGCGAGGTCAAGGGATGCATCGGCGAGAAGAAGATGTGGCCCGTGCTGGAGGTGGGCCATCCGCCTTGCGCCCGGGTCCCCATGGCGAAGGCGCCCAGGCTGGGCTCCCACTCTTTCATGGGGATGGCGGCGCGTTGTTCTTCCGACAGCGGGAAGCGCGTCATCGGCATCTCCTGGAAGGACACACCTTCGATGGCCCCGAACCATTTCTTGACCGTCGCCCATTGCGCCTGAACTACCTCTTCGATGCCCATGAATCGGAGCGGGGCGACCCAGGCAGGCTTGCCGGTGGCCGTGATGTACGCCTCGAATTCCTCGTCGCTCGGCGGCTCCGTCTGATCCATCATCTTCCAGAACGGTCCGTCATCCGGATAGTTGATCTGGTAAGCATCCTCTACGCCAGGGCTGAGCAAAGCAAAGGGGCCGCGAATGATCTCGTGATCGATCAGCTGGCGGAAAATGGGCACGGCCTTGTGGATGTCGCTGTGGCGCGGAATGGTGACGAGGCCCGTCATCAGTGCCTGCGGCTCGCGCGTCATGCGGAAGCCCATCTTGGTCACGATCCCGAAATTGGACTGGCTGAAGAGACCATCGACGTCAGGTCCCAGCCCGTATTTGAACAAGGCCCAGATCTTGGCGTTGGGCATGGCCCCCATGCCGGTTCTGACCAGTTCGCCGTTCGCCAGCACTACTTCCAGACCGCAATGCTGATTCCAATGCGAGGCAGTTTCAAAGCGATAGCCGCCAACGCCGCGGTCGAGCGCGTTGCCCACCGGGCTACCCCAGCCGGGTCCCGGAAAGTCGATCCAGAGCTTGATCCCCTTTTCCTGGAGATGACGGTACAAATCGAAATAGCTGACCCCGGGTTCGACGATCGCATACGCCAGGTCCTCATTGACTTCGATGATGCGGTTCATGCGTTTGAGATCGAGTACCAGGCTGCCGGACAGGATCGGTGCGGCGCCGCCGTAGCCGAGATTTCTTCCAGTCGACACCGGATAGATCGGGATGCGGTACTCGTTGGCGATCCGCATGATCGCCTGGACTTCCTCAATATTGTCTGGTGCCACGGCGCCTGACGGAATACTTTCGTCGGGCTGACCGCGCCGCGGCGAGTAGGGGTCGCGGTAAAGGTCGATGTCATCGGCCGAGGTGAAGACCCATTGGCTGCCGACGACCGCTGCCATTTTTTTGATCGCACGGTCGAACGTTGCGCGATCGAGGCCCGGAGGGAGTTTCATATTAATGCTCATACAGATCCTTTAAAAACTGGCGCCAGCAGCCAGGAAACCATTTCTCTTGCACCATCCTCGCGTGCGCCGCTGGCATGGTCGAAGCGGGCCGGGGTGGCCGGTTGCGCAGCGGCGGTCATGATCATGCCGTGCAGCGCCTCGGTCCACGCGGCCCCACCCTCGGCCTGGCGTTGCCAAGCCGCGAGCGCCGGTTCCGTCGCGGCGACCATATGGGAGGTTTGGCCTGAGCCTATCCAGTGGCGCCCCCAGATGACGGTACGCAAGCCGGCCTGCTCGGCCATCAATTTCAGCGCGAAGGCCACCGCAGGCGTCGTCAGGCCGGCGACGCCTGCTTCACGCCAATGGTGATGCAGGTCGTCAAACCATAGCCAGGTGGGGTCGTCTGCCACCGTCACGGACGCCAAGCCGGCGGCCGCAAAATGCGCGCCGACGGCACGTCCTGCCGCCTCGCGTGGATCGTAGACGATCTTGTACAGGGGCGCGGCGGCCGGCGCTGCAGTGGTCGCCAGACGGCCAGCGGCCGGCAAGCCAGAGGCCATCAGGCGGCCGGCGCTCATCAGCCCTACACCGGCGGCGCCAAGGTAGGCGAGGGCACGTCGGCGCGTCAGGGTAAACGCAGGCTTACCCATTATTTCGTTCATCTCGTTCATCTTGTTCATCTCGTTCATTTGAAGCACTACTTCGGGAGTCGGGTTTGGTGCGAGCGGATCCCATAGCGTCCGGGCGACATGATCCCGTTTGGATCTACCGCGTCCTTGATCGTCTCCAGCAGCTCGCGCAGTGCGTGATCGTTGTAGGAATAGGTGCCCATGATCAGATCGTAGAAGGCCGGTGCCGTCCGGTATTCGCCCCAGCCGCGTTCGGCGGAAACGGCAACCAGTTCGCGGATGATGTCCCGCAGCTTGGCGTTGACGATGGGTGAGCGGGTGACCGGCAAACCGACGGCAAACAGGAACGCCCGTTCGAAGATGGTCGACGGGAACTGCAGTGGCGGGCCGGGCAGCTTGTACTTGCGCCCGATCGCAGCAAACAGATTCATGGCCTCGATCGCCGCTTCGCCAGTTCTGGGAATGACCGGGGAGAAGAAGACATGGCCGACCACGTCCTCCCCCTCATCGGTGAACATCGGGCCGAGGTCGAAGGTTTTCAGGGTTGGGATGCCAAACGGGCCCAGGTCGCGCGTCTTTGCCTGCTCTTCCGGCGACAGCGGCAGGCTGCGGACCGTGCCGAGCTTGAAGGTTGCGCCCGGGATAGCGCGCATCGCGTCGCAGACGCACTCCCACTGCGCCTTGATCAGTTTTTCGGGGCCGTAGAAGTTGAAGTCGCAGGCCCAGAACGGCAGGCCCATGGACTGGGCCACCAGGTCCAGCTTGTTCATGTCGACGCCGGCCGGATCGTTCAGGATGGCGGCGATCGCCGGATCCACGGGCGCCGGGGGCGCGCCGGCATCGTGCGCGGCGAAGGGCGGGGGGCCGGTGGTGGGGCTCGACAGGTTCCACCAACCTTGCACGATCTTGCTCTGTTCGAGCTTGCCGATGATATCGACCAGCGCAATCAGGTCATGGTATTTCGGGACCTTGACGGTGCCGGTGACAAAGTTTTCCGGCGCTGGCATGAGCCAGAAGCCCATCTTGGTCACCACGCCGTAGTTCGACTGCTTGAACAGCCCATCGACGCGAGGGCCGAAGCCCGGCTTGAATTGCTGCCAGGTTTTGGCGCCCGGCATGGCGCCCATGCCGCTGCGCACCATCCTGCCATTGGGCAGC
>JBGSBQ010000062.1:0-11856 GCA_041730475.1 Sphingomonadaceae bacterium | reverse complement strand
AAGGAGTCCATCATGAACGGCAACCATCAGCCCCAGCAGGAACAACACCAGATTGCCGAACGCATTGCCCATCTGGAGACCGCCATCGACTACCAAGGTCAGGCGATCGCGGGATTGCGCGAGGAGGTGCGGGCCGGCGGTGAGCGCACCGATGCAGGCTTCGCCCGGGTCGATGCCCGCTTTGTTCGCGTCGATGCCGAGTTCGCCAGCGTGAATGCCGAGTTCGTGCGCGTGCACGAACAACTGTTAAAAATTCGCACCACCGACTTCCGTATCCTGTTGAGTATCTGCCTGACCACGGCCCTCGGCACGGCCGGCTTGATCATCAAGGTGCTGGGCTTACTGCCGGCACACTAAACATCATCTGACCGCCATCAATGCGAGCGAGGAGTCAACGATGAACGGCAATCATCAGCCCCAGCAGGAACAACACCAGATCGCCGAACGCATTGCCCATCTGGAGACCGCCATCGACTACCAAGGTCAGGCGATCGCGGGATTGCGTTTGGAGGTGCGGGCCGGCGGTGAGCGCACCGATGCCGAGTTCGCCCGCGTGCACGAACAACTGTTAAAAATCCGCACCACCGACTTCCGCATCCTGTTGAGTATTTGCCTGACCACGGCCCTCGGCACGGCCGGCTTGATCATCAAGGTACTGGGCTTGCTGCCCGGGCATTAGCCATGCGCCGTTGACTTTTCTTAAGGTTGGCAGGCGGGGATATCGCTATCATTTCTTTGCAGCAATGCAGCATCCCCTCCCATGCATTTCCCTTTTGAGGAGTCTGTTCATGGCATCCCTACCCAAGTTCTGGCCGTCCCATCCGGCCCCCTGCCTGCCGGCGCTGCTCGCTGGCACGACGCTATTGCTTTCCGCACTGAGTGCGCCTGCGGCCCACGCCGGCGATCTGGGCGGGCTGCTCAATTCGGCAGGGCTGGCGGTGAAAGCGGCCACGCTGAGTGACGCCGACGTCATCAGCCTGGCGGACAAATCCTGCGCCGCCCTCGATCACAGCAACAAAATTGCCGCCCCTGGCAGCAAATATGGAAAACGGCTGGCCAAGGCCCTGAAACCGCTGAACCTGAAGCAATTCAACGGCAAGCGGCTCGATGCCAAGGTCTATCTGGTGACGGATGTGAATGCGTTCGCGATGGACAATGGCTGCATCCGTGTATTCGCCGGCCTGCTCGACATCATGAACGACGATGAAGTGCGCGCCGTGGTCGGCCATGAAATTGGCCATGTGCTGCTGGGCCATTCCAAAAAGTCGATGCAAACCGCCTACACCTTGCAGGCCGCGCGGGGCGCAGCCAGCGCCGTCAGCGACACGGCGGCCACCTGGAGCCAGTCCGAATTGGGCGATCTGGGCCAGAAATTCATCGAGGCGCAATTCTCCCAGACCCAGGAAACGGCCGCCGACGACCAGTCCTACGGCATCCTGTACAAGGAAAAATTGCCGCGCACAGGGTTGGTCACGCTGTTCCAGAAACTGGCGAAACTGGAAGGCCCGGGGCACAGCATGTTCAGCTCCCACCCCTCGTCGCCTGATCGCGCCCAGCATATCCAGGCCCGCATCGACAAGGATGGCTGAGCCCAGCGCTCAATAGTGCGGCGGCGGTTCGTGGGCGGCCGGCGTGTGGCCGCCTTGCGGCTGAGTGCGCACATGCTGGACCAGCACCGCATACATCTGCTCCAGCTTGTCGATCTGCTGCTGCTGTTCAATGATGCGCTGGTTCAGCGCATCCACCAGATACTCCTGGTGCGCCAGCTTGATTTCGATATCGATGAAACGGTCTTCGGTGGTGCTCACGGCATACTCCTGCAGGAAAGCATGCATTCTACCGGCTCAGGCGTGGCACGGCAGCGTCCATCGCCGGTAATTGGAATTTGCCCACCGCCGTCAACAACTCCTCGGCCTGCTCGCGCATGCTCTGCGCGGCCGCCGCCGCCTGCTCCACCAGCGCGGCATTGCGCTGGGTCAGGTCATCCATCTGCGTGATCGCACTGTTGACTTCCTCGATGCCGGTAGTCTGGCGCTGGCTGGCCACGCTGATGTCGTTCATGATCTCCGTCACATGGCGCACCGAGGCAACAATATTGTCCATCGTGTGGCCGGCCGTGTCGGCCAGCTTGCTGCCGTTATCGACCTTAGAAACCGAATCCTCAATCAAGTCCTTGATTTCGCGCGCAGCCTGCGCCGAGCGTTGCGCCAGATGCCGTACTTCGGTCGCCACCACGGCAAAACCGCGTCCCTGCTCACCGGCACGGGCCGCTTCAACGGCCGCATTCAAGGCCAGGATGTTGGTCTGGAAGGCGATCGAGTCGATCACCCCGATGATGTCCACCACGCGGCTGGAACTGACCTTGATCGAGGCCATGGTCTGCACCATTTGTGTCATCACCTGTCCCCCCTCCATCGCCACGCCGGAGGCCGACACCACCAGCTGGTTGGCTTGCCGCGCATGCTCGCCATTTTCGCGCACCGTGCCGGTCAGTTCATGCATGGAGGCCGCCGTCTGTTGCAGCGAACTGGCCTGCGCTTCGGTACGCGCCGACAGATCCGCATTGCCGTGCGCAATCTCGCTGGCCTCCTGGGTAATGGTGCGCCCGGCCGCACGGATCTCGCCCAGCAGCTGAGTCCAGTTCGCCACCACCGTCGCCAGCGCCTGCGCCAGCGCGCCGATCTCATCGTCGCGCAGCACCTGCACCGGTGTTTCCAGATCGCCCGCCGCGAGCCGTTCGGCGGCAGCGCAGGCATCGGCGATCGGCGTCAGCACCGCCCGCGAAATCCAGCGTGTCAGCCCCAGCAACAACACGGAGCTGGCCACCATGGCCGCCAGCGTGATCCAGATCGCCTGCCCATCGGCGCGCTTGCTTTCCTGTAGCGCATCGACGGTTTGCTGGTTCAGATTGCCCACCACCTTGTTCAACAGGGCGCGCACTTGCTGATAGTGGCCGTCGGCGGTTTGCATCGCCGCCACCCCGGTATTCGCATCCATCGATGCCAGATCGAGCGCCTGCGCCACGCTGGCCCGGTACTGCGCTACCAGTGGCAAGACCTGCGCCGCATCGGCCGCCCCGGCCATGGCTTTCAGCTGTGTGATCTCCGCGCTGATCTGGGCCAGATTGGTCACCGTCGCCTTGCTGAAATTGCCCAGATCCGCCTCGGACAGACTACCGGCGATGGCGATCTTGGCATAGGTGGCCGCATGGATCTGGCCCAGCACAATGCTCTGCTGGCTGGCGATGCGTAGCGCGGCAAAGGTGCTGTCCTTGAGGTCCTGGATCCGGGCCTCATTCTGCTGCATCGAGGAGTAAGACAGCGCGCCGAGCAGCATCAGGCTGGCCAACGCCGCGGCTGGCATGACCAGCATTTTATGAGCGATTTTCAAGATCAATCCGTCCTGCTGGAAGCGCCCGTCCAGGGCGCAAGGTACCGGAGTGTTACAGGTAGATCCCGCCGCAAACCACCGTCTCACTCAGGCGCTCGCAGTACATTTGTTTGGGCTCGATCTTCTTGGTTTCCGGATTGGTGAACTTGTAGTCCTGCCAGAAATTCGGCTTGGACTTGCCCATCTCGACGCGCTCCTTGACGAAGGCCTTGCCATCGATGTCTTTCAGCTCGATCAGGTTCTTGCCGACCATCTTGCCATTGCTGCCATGGGCCAGGACCGTGCCATCCAGACGGTACACGACGATGTACAGGTCACGGTCGATAAACTGCGCCGCCTTGGCCGTGAAATCGGCATAGGCTTTGGTGTCGCCCTCTTTCTTGATATGGGCCACGGCCTTCTTGACCATGGCTTCAGCATCGGCGCGGGGGGCGCCGCCGTCCGCCGCGTAGACGGCGGGCATCAGCGCGAGCAACAAGCTGGCCAGCGCCAGACGGTGGGTGGGGGTGGTGTGCATGGTGTCTCACTTCTCATCAAGGAAATGGAAAGATGTCCCCGGTACGGTGCTGGGCGACGAATCCATACTAGCGCGGTTCCCGGCGGCGTGCGAACGCGCATGCAGATATGTTGTGATACGGCACATTTTCGCAACACTGGCAAACTACAAGTGCAGTCGGTCGATCAACATTTCGGCGTATTCAGCAACTCTTTCATGCGCGCCAGCCGCTCCTTCGGCGTCAGCACTTCCGACTCCATCGGCGCCGCCGTGCCGACGTCGAGTTCCATCTCCTTGATGAAGCGCGACGGATCGCAATGCACCTGCTCGCCAGCGCGCTTGCGCTTCTTGCACCAGGTAATTTGCAGCGTGCGCTGAGCCCGCGTAATGCCGACATACATCAGGCGCCGCTCTTCCTGCACCCGTGCCGCGATGGTCTCGGCCGGTGCATCGGGATCGCCCTTGTGCGGCAGGATGCCCTCCTCCACGCCGACCAGGAACACGTGCGGATATTCCAGCCCCTTGGACGCGTGCAGGGTCGACATGCGCACCGCATCCGGGTCCTCATCCTGCCCTTCCAGCATCGACATCAGCGCCACCATCTGGGTCAGTTCCAGCACATTCTTTTCGTCGCCGTCGCGGTCCTTGCCGCCACGACCGCGCTCCTTCAGCCAGTTAGTGAATTCCAGCACGTTCTGCCATTTGCTCTGCGCGGCCCGCTCGTCGAACATATCGTACAGATACGATTCGTAATTGATCGCCTCCAGCAAATCATCCAGCACCTGGGCCGCGTTGTCGCCGCTGCCGCTCGGTCCCGGCCGGCTGGCGCGCGCTTCCAGATTGTTGATGAAGTTGCAGAACTCGCGCAGCGGATGCAGCTGGCGGTCATTCAGCAAGCCTTCGATGCCGCCCTTGAACACCGCCTCGAACAGCGAGCACTGCCACTGGCCCGAGAACGTGCCCAGTGTTTCCAGCGTCGACTGGCCGACGCCACGGCGCGGCGTGGTCACGGCGCGGATGAAAGCCGGGTCGTCGTCGGTATTGGCCAGCAGCCGCAGGTAGGAAATGATGTCCTTGATTTCGGCCTTGTCGAAGAAACTCTGGCCGCCCGAAATGGTGTACGGAATGCGCTCCTTGCGCAGACACTGCTCGATCACGCGGGCCTGATGGTTGCCACGGTACAGGATGGCGTAATCGGACCACTTGTTCTTACGCTCGAAGCGGGCGGCCGAAATCATGATCGCCACCTGCTCCGCTTCCTGATCGTCATTGGCCATACCGAGCACCTTGATCGGCTCGCCCAGACCATGCTCGGACCACAGCGATTTCTCGAACAGTTTGGGATTGTTGCCGATCACCGCGTTGGCCGCTTGCAGGATGCGCGTGGTGGAGCGGTAGTTCTGCTCCAGCTTGATCACCTGCAGGTCGGGGAAGTCGGTCTGCAAGGTTTTCAGGTTTTCCACCGAGGCGCCGCGCCACGCATAAATCGCCTGATCGTCATCGCCCACGGCGGTAAACATCGGCTTCTTGCCGATGCCCGTCACCAGCAGTTTGACCAGCTCATACTGGCAGGTATTGGTGTCCTGATATTCGTCCATCAGCAGGTAGCGCAGACGGCGCTGCCACTTGTCGCGGATCGGCTCGTTATTCCGGAACAGTTCCACCGGCAGCCGGATCAGGTCATCGAAATCGACCGCCTGATAGGCAGACAGCGTCGCCACATAGCTGGCGTAGATGCGTGCCGACTGCGCCTCGTCCTCGTCCTTGGCCTTGTGCAGCGCATCCATCGGGTCGATCAGGCCATTCTTCCACAGCGAAATATCGGTCTGGATGCGGCGCACCACCTGCTTGTCGGTGGTGATGGCCAGATCCTGGATCAGCGAGCCGCAGTCATCGCTGTCCATGATGGAAAAGCGGTCTTTCAGGCCGACGCCGTTGGCTTCCTGCCGCAAAATCTTCACCCCCAGCGAGTGGAAGGTCGACACCGTCAGCTGCTTGGCCTGACGCGGCTGCTTGAGCAGCTTGGCAATCCGTTCCTGCATTTCCAGCGCCGCCTTGTTGGTAAAGGTCAGCGCGGCGATGGTGCGCGGGTCATAGCCGCGATCTTCGATCAGGTGGGCAATTTTCTGCGTGATCACCCGCGTCTTGCCCGAGCCCGCGCCAGCCAGCACCAGACACGGGCCATCCAGATACATAACCGCTTCGCTTTGGGGGACATTCAGGCCGAATTGTGGTGCTTTGGACATGGTTGGCAGACGCTGAGACAGTGGCGCTCATTGTACCTTGCCGTCGCGCAGGGATTGCGCAGGTATTGATATCGGGCACTTCAGCCGTATATGGTCACATTGCGGTAACATCGTGGCTTGGCTGTCCACGACGCCGCCCCCTTACACGACGCTCGCATCATGAAATTCGAACACTTAATTGAAATCAACGACCCGATGAACCCGCTGATCGACGCGCTCAGTCTGGAACAGCTGTGGCGCGGCCTGGTGCTGCGGGCGGAATCGCCGATGCTGTTCGTGCCGCAATTGGACGAAGCCATCATCGAAGCGCGCAGCGAGCAGGGCTTCCGCCGCCGCCTGCGCTACGGCAAGCTGGTGATCGAGGATACGGTGACGCTGGATCCGCTGCGTCAGGTGCGCTATGACGTGGCGCCGCAACCGGACATCAGTGCCAGCAGCCTGACCATGACGATCGAATCGCCGCAGCCTGGCACCCTGTTCGTGCGCTTCCAGTACGATGACAGCCATGACGCCGCCACCGACGCGGCGAATGCCATGTACGACGAATTCCGTCGTTCGGCCTATCAGGAGTCGGACATCGACACCATCCGCGTGCTGCGCGAGCTGGCGACCGAAGGCCGTCTCGACGCCCTGCTGAATTAAGCGGCGGCGGCCCGGCCCCACACCTGTTCCATGCGCAGCGGCGGCCGCATGGCCCCCACCTGCGCGGGCGACAGTACGTCCCGTATGCTGTTCAGCTCGCTCTTCGTGTCACGCTGCAGGAACACCTCCAGCGGTGCGCCACGCGGGCCGATGATGGCCTCGACATGGGGCGCGGTCGTTTGCAAGCCTTTGCGCGACACCACGCCGATCTCGCCGTTTTGCAGCCGCACATAGGTCCCCACCGGATAGATACCGAGCTCCCGTATCAGCACGGCAGCCAGTTGGCCGTCGATGGTTTGGCGTTCCAGCAGGATCTCGCGCAGCGCGGCGTTCGGCAGCATGGGTTTGCGGTAGCGCCGTTCCGACACCCGCGCGCAATAACGGTCAGCCAGCGCAATCAGCTTGGAGGCCAGCGGAATGTGGCCGCCCGCCTTGCCGTCCGGATAACCGCTACCATCTTCGTTTTCATGGTGGTAGCGCACCGCCTGCAGCCAGTCGGCATCGGTCACGCCGGCCGCCTGCAGCAAGGTAACGCCGAGCGCCGGATGGTCGCGCAACCGGGCCTGCTCGGTCGCGCACAGCGCTGCACTGGCGACATGCAGACGCTCATGCTGCTCCAGCATGCCGACGTTCATCGTCAGCGCCGCCAGCGTCAGCACCATGCGCTGCGGCGCCGGCAATTTCTGCGCGCGCGCCGCCAGCTGGGCCACTACCGCCGTATCGACGCTATGCCGCACGGCGTACGGCGCGGCTTGCTGGTTATGCAGCACGCACGCCACCGCCACGTCCGGATGCAGGGCCACCATTTGATCGACCATCACGCCCAAGTCTTCCAACTGACGTACGGCGTCTGCCGGGGCACTGCGGATGGCGATGGCTTGCAACAAGTCCTGCAGACGCAGGTGGACCAGATTGAGCGTGCGCAGCACCGAGACCGGCTCACGTTCTTTCGCCAACACAGCGCTATCGTCTTCGAACGAGCCCCGTTCTACCAGGTATTCGATCTGGTTGGCACTGGCGATGAGATGCCCCTTGCGCACCAGTAGAGCGCCGTTGGCGCCATAGACGTTCCAAGGGAGTAACATGCCCAGCTTCAGGTCGGACGGGGTGACGCGTCGAATCTTCATTGCTCAACATTGGCAAAAAAATATGAATGTCAGAGCATAAAGTGTTTCGGTGATAATTGGTGATAATTGGTGATAATTGCTGAGGAGTGCCCACATTATCGCCCCACCCCGTTGTATTTTTGCGGCTACGGCGCTGGCGTGCAGTCGGCGCAGGGCTGGTACGGCGGCGGCGCGGTCGCCAGTTGGCGCTCCAGGTCCCGCAAGGCCGTGCGCACGCCTTCCTCGACCACCGGATGGTAGAACGGCATGTCCAGCATGGCCGCCACCGTCAGGCCGGCCTGGACCGCCCACGCCAGCAAATGACCGATGTGTTCGGCACTCGGCCCGGCCATCTCGGCGCCCAGAAAGCGGCCGCTGCCAAACTCGCCATAGACCCGCAACATACCTTGATTCTGCAACATCACACGGCTGCGTCCCTGATTCTCGAACGATACCTTGCCGACCGCGAAGCGACCACTATGGCTGGCGCATAACTCCTTGTAACTGCTGCCAGCGGTCGCGATCTGCGGCGCACTGAACGCAATCGTCAGCGGCGTACGCCGCAGGCCGGGCGTTACCTGCGGATAGCTGGCCGCATTGCTGCCGGCAATCCGGCCCTGATCCGCCGCTTCCGGTAGCAAGGGGCGTTCATTATCGGCATCGCCGGCAATGAAGATCGGACTGCTGCCGCATTGCATGGTCTGTTTGTTGTAGAGGGGAATGCCGGCGTCATCCAGCGCCAGCCCGGTATGTTCCAGTCCCAGCCCACCCAAGTTGGGGCGGCGGCCGATGGCCGCCAGCAGGTAGCTGAAACGCTCGCTGCGCTGCACGCCGTTGGCGTCGATACTGCTCACCTGCACCTGCTCGCCCACGTTGTCGACGGCGCTGATCCGGGTCTGGAAGCGCACATCCAGTTCACTCGCCAGCGCCCGCCGCGCCACGTCCAGCACATCCGGATCGCTGAGCTGGGCCACGCTGTTACCGCGGGCAAACAGCGTCACCCGCACGCCGAGGCGATGCAGCGCCTGGCCCAGCTCCAGCCCGATAACGCCGGTCCCCACCACGGCCACCGATTCCGGCAGATCAGTCCAGTCAAACACATCATCGCTGGTGATCACGCGCGGACCTGCTGCCTTCCACGCTTCCGGCACCATCGGTGTCGAGCCAGTGGCGATGACGAAGCGTTCCGCATGCACCACGGTATCGCCGACCTGCAACACAGTCGGTGCGGTGAAGCGGGCGTGGCCCCACAGCTTATCGGCGGCCGGCCACTCATCGACATCGCTGACGACGAAACCGACAAACCGGTCGCGTTCGCTTCGCACACGCGCCATCACTTGCTGGCCATCGATACGCAGCGGTCCCGGATGGACGCCAAAGCCGGGCGCGGCGGCCACGGCATGGGCCGCCTCGGCAGCGGCGATCAGCAGCTTGCTGGGCATGCAGCCCACCCGGGCGCAGGTGGTGCCGTAATGGGCCGCTTCAATCAGCACGGTCTTGCGCCCGCTGGCGCTGGCGGCGCGATAAGCAGTCATGCCAGCGGTGCCGGCGCCGATGATGGCAATGTCGGTATGCACGGTTTGCATCGAGAATCTCCAGTTTTGATGCTTGGGATCAACAGATACTACTCCCGTTTGCGCAAACGGGTTGTACGCCACGCCAAATCCGCATTAGTATCACTTATCTTTTTTATTTTTTATAAGTGCAGCTTATGGGATCGCTAGACTACCGGGCCTTGGCCGTACTGGATGCCGTGGCCAGCGAGGGCAGTTTTGAACGTGCGGCCCTGGCGCTGGGCATCAGCCAGTCCGCCGTGTCGCAGCGTATCAAGGCGCTGGAAGATGCGGCCGGCCGCCTGCTGATCGTGCGCGGCCAGCCGGCCGTGCCGACCGGGCTGGGGCAGCGGCTGGTGTCGCACCACCGCAATGTGCGGCTGATGGAAGCGGCGCTCGATATCGACCTCGGCAACCGGGTCAGCATGCCTGAAATTGCACTGGCGGTGGATGCAGCCAGCCTCGCGACCTGGTTCCCCATGAGTTTGCAACCACTGCTGTCACCGCCGCGCTGCCAGCTCGACATTCAGCTCGCGCCACCGGCGCTGGCACTGCATCTGGTCAATGAAGGCAGCGTGTTCGGCTGCGTGGCAGCGGCCCAGCCGGCCTCCGCCGCACTGGCCAACGGGCCCGCAGTCACGGCGCTGGGCCTGCTGCGCTATGTCTGCGTGGCCACGCCCGCCTTCGCCGGCCACTGGTTCGGCGACGGCTTTTCCGCCGACGCGGTGCGGCTGGCGCCGGCCGTGGTCAGCGACCGTGAACTGATGGCCAGCTTCCTGCTCACCACGCTGGACCTGCACGGCCCGTATCCGCAACACACGATGCCGCCGTCCGCCGCCGTCACCGAGTGCATCTACGGCAGTCTCGGCTATGGCCTGATGCCCTTGATTCAAGTGGTGGGAGCGCTCGACAGCAAACGGCTGGTCGACCTCGCACCGGGCCACCATATCGACGTGGCGCTGAACTGGCATGCCTGGAACCTCGACACGCCGTTCACCCGCGCGCTGTCCGAGCACGTCATCGCCACCGCCCGCCGCTACCTGCTGCAAGCCTAAATATCGAGCGGATCCACTTCCAGCGACCACTTGATGCGGCCCTTGAGTTCGCGCAGCGTGCGGAGCCACTCGCGCAGGAAGGCCTGCAGGGCTGGGCGCGACGGCGATTCCACCAGCAACTGGGCGCGGTCGACGTTGTGGACCCGCGTCATACTCATCGGAATCGGATCGTTGATCGTGATGCCGGGGTGCTGCATGCAATCGCGCGCCTGCGTCAGGAAGGCGATCGCCGTGTCCAGCTCAGGCGCCTCGGCCCGCAGCAGCGCCTGGAACAGATAGGGCGGCAAGGCGGCCTGCTCGCGCTCTTCAAGTAGCGCGGTGGCAAAGCGGTCATAGTCATGGTTGACCACGGCGCCATACAGCGGATGCTGCGGGTAGCGGGTCTGAATCAGCACCTCGGAGGCGCTGCCGCCCTCGGTCTGGGCGGCCCGCCCGGCCCGCCCCGCGACCTGCATCAGTTGCGCAAACAGGCGCTCGCTGGCGCGGTAGTCCTGCGAAAACAGGGCCGTGTCCGGATTCAGGATGCCCACCAGCGTCAGCTTTTTAAAATCATGGCCCTTGGCCACCATTTGCGTGCCGATCAGGATATCGACATCGCCCCGGTGCACCGTATCGAAAGCGGCCTGCGCGCTGCCCTTCTTGCGGGTCGAATCGGCATCGATGCGCAAGATGCGCGCTTCCGGAAACAATTGCTGCAAGCCTTCCTCGACCCGTTGCGTGCCCCGTCCCAGCGGTTGCAGGTCGACATTGCCGCAGGTCGGGCAATGGCGCGGGATCCGCAATTCTAGACTGCAATGGTGACAGCGCAGTCGGTGCTCCGGCTTGTGCAGCACCATGAACGAGGTGCAGCGCGTGCAATTGCTGATCCAGCCACACGATTCACAGCAGATCACGGGCGAATAGCCGCGCCGGTTCAAGAACAGCAGCGATTGCTCGCCGCGCTCCATGCGCTGCTTCAGCGCCGCCACCAGCTGCGCCGTCAGGCCATCCTTGGGCTTGTCGCGCTCCATGTCGAGCAGCCGCACTTGCGGCAGCACGGCGTTACGCACGGCCCGCTCACGCAATTCCAGCTTGCGGTAGCGCCCGGTCTGCGCATGGTGCCAGCTCTCCAGCGACGGCGTGGCCGAACCCAGCACAATAGGGATGCCGAGCTGCCAGGCACGCCACACGGCCAGATCGCGCGCCGAATAGCGCAAGCCTTCCTGTTGCTTGTAGGACGGATCGTGTTCCTCGTCGATGACGATCAGTTTCAGCTGCGGCAGCGAGGCCAGAATGGCCAGCCGCGTGCCCAGCACGATGCGGGCCTGGCCCTGATGCGCGGCCAGCCAGTGCAGCATGCGCTCGCCTTCCGACAGGCTGCTGTGTAGC
>JBGSBQ010000061.1:0-11927 GCA_041730475.1 Sphingomonadaceae bacterium | reverse complement strand
TTCCGCATCAGCGACAAGCAGTTCAAGCCAAAAGACGGCGAACCAGGCGGCGGCCAGGGCTAATCTGCCCCGGTCTGTGCGCTGGACAGCCCGCCGCTGAGCGGGCTGAGCTTCTTGTTTCCTGTTGTTGACGCCTGTAGCGGACTTGCCGCTCAGGCGGGGAACACGCCGGTCGACAGATAACGGTCGCCGCGGTCACACACGATGAACACGATGGTGGCATTCTCCACCGTCTGCGAAATCCGCAAGGCAATCTCGCACGCTCCGGCGGCCGAGATGCCGCAGAAAATCCCCTCTTCCGCAGCCATGCGACGCGCCATGCGTTCCGCTGCCGCTTGCGTCACGTATTCAATCTGATCCACCTTCGCCTTGTCGTAAATCTTCGGCAGGTAGGCTTCTGGCCATTTGCGGATGCCGGGAATCTGCGAGCCCTCTTCCGGCTGCGCGCCGATGATCTGCACCGCTGGATTTTGTTCCTTCAGGTATTGCGACACGCCCATGATGGTGCCGGTGGTACCCATGGCGGACACGAAGTGGGTTACGCGGCCCTCGGTGTCGCGCCAGATTTCCGGCCCCGTGCCTTCGTAGTGGGCGCGCGAATTATCGAAGTTGGCGAACTGGTCGAGGATCACGCCCTTGCCGTCGCGTTGCAGCTGCTCGGCCATGTCGCGTGCATACTCCATGCCGCCCGTCTTCGGCGTCAGCATGATCTGGGCGCCGTAGGCGGCCATGCTCTGGCGCCGCTCGACGCTCAGGTTTTCCGGCATCAGCAGCAGCATCTTGTAGCCACGCAATGCCGCCGCCATTGCCAGTGCGATGCCGGTATTACCACTGGTCGCTTCGATCAACGTATCGCCCGGCTTGATGGCGCCGCGCTCTTCGGCCCGGCGCAACATCGACATGGCGGCGCGGTCCTTGACCGAACCGGCCGGATTGTCGCCTTCCATCTTGCCGAGGATGATGTTGTTACGGGCCAGTGCGTCTGCGCCTGGCAGGCGCGTCAGTTGCACCAGCGGCGTGTTGCCGATCGTGTCTTCCAAAGTCTTGTAAGCCATTGTGCTCAGTCTAAAATTCACTAAAACAAACATTTTAATCCCAGATGGACTAAACCGTCCGGCAGTAGGGTCAAGTCTCCCCAAAGTTTAGCCGCCACCGGTCCGCTTGCGCTAGACTTCCGGTATCTGAATCATCTTTCTGGAATCCGTCATGGCCGCCATCAGCGCAACAGCACTCCCCTCCGACAATGCCGAACTGGATGAGCCGCAAGCGGCGCCGATGCTGGACTTCCAGGCCCGCCACCACCAGATTTTTCCGGTACTGTCGGCGCGCGAAGTGCGCTACATGCAGGCCTTCGGCGAGCTGCGTCAATACCAGGACGGCGAGATGCTGTTTGAAGCCGGCCGCACCCCGTGTGGACTGGTGCTGGTCATGCAGGGCAAGGTGGCGCTGAGCCGCTACGATGGCCTCGGCAATACCAGCCTGATTACCGAATATGGCCCCGGCCAGTTCGGTGGCGAAGTGGCGCAGCTGTCCGGTCGCCCGGCGCTCGGCAATGGCCAGGCCGTAGGCCCGGTCGAAGCGCTGGTGATTTCATCGGAATCGCTGCGTGCACTGCTGGTCGCGCATGCAGAACTGGGCGAACGCATCGTGCGCGCACTGATCCTGCGCCGGGTTGGCCTGCTGGACCAGAACTCCGGCGGCCCGGTGATCGTCGGCCCACGCGGCCACGGCCGCATCCACGAGCTGCAAAGCTTTTTTGCCGCCAATGGCCATCCGCACATCGTGCTCGATCCCGAGGTGGACGAGCAGGCCGCCGCGCTGACGGCGCGCTACCAGCCCAGCCGCGAGGACTGGCCGCTGGTGGTGTGCCCGGATGGCTCGGTCAGGAAAAACCCGAGCGTGGTCGAACTGGGACGCTGCCTCGGCATGCTGCCGGAACTCGACAGCGAAAAAATCTGGGACGTCATCGTGGTTGGCGCCGGACCGGCCGGATTGGCGACAGCGGTGTATGCAGGCTCCGAGGGCTTGTCGGTACTGGCGCTGGAAACCCGCGCTTTCGGCGGCCAGGCGGCCGCCAGCGCACGGATTGAAAACTACCTCGGCTTCCCGACCGGCATTACCGGCCGCGCACTGGCTGGCCGCGCTTATGTGCAGGCGCAGAAGTTCGGCGTCGAAATCGCGATTCCAGCGCCAGCCGCGCGCCTGATCTGCGATACCTATCCACTGCAGGTCGAAATGTGCGGCAGCGGCCAGCGCCTGAAGGCGCGCTCGGTGGTGCTGTCCTGCGGTGCGCGCTACCGGCGCCCATCGCTGGCGAATTTGCGCCAGTTTGAAGGGCGCGGCGTGTACTACTGGGCCTCGCCGATCGAAGCCAAGCTGTGCAAGTCGGAGGAAGTGGTGCTGGTCGGCGGCGGCAACTCGGCCGGTCAGGCCGCGGTGTTCCTGGCGCGCCATGCGGCCAAGGTGCACATGCTGGTGCGCAGCAGTGGACTGGCGGCCACCATGTCGAGCTATCTGATCGAACGGATCAAGGCCACGCCGAATATCGAACTGCACGTGCACACCGAAATCGTGGCGCTGGAAGGCGACGAGGATGGGCTGAAGCAGGTGCGTATCCGCCACCGCGCCGATGCCGAGGAAGCCGCCTATGAGAAGGACTACGATGTATGCCGCGTGTTCCTATTCATCGGCGCCGATCCTAACACCGGCTGGCTGGGCGACTGCGGCGTCGATGTTGACGAAAAAGGCTTTATCCGCACCGGCTTCGATGTGACGCGCTCACAGTGCCGCGCCAACTTTGACAAAGGCATCTACCCGACCGACCTGCCGCCAAGGGCAGCACTGGAGACCAGCGTGCCGGGCGTATTCGCCATCGGCGACGTGCGTGCCAGCTCCACCAAACGGGTCGCCGCCGCCGTCGGTGAAGGCGCAGCCGTGGTCGCACAGATCCACGCCTTCCTCGCCAACGTACCGCTGGATAAAGCGGTCTAAGCGCCGCGCAGGCGGCGCAACTGGGCCGCCTGATACGCCCCAAAGGCATTATCGAACAGGCAGCGGATCAGCGGATCGTCGACGATGTCGGCCTCCAGCTGCTGCTGCGCGATGGCCGGCGTGAAGTCGGCATCGTTGATGCGCATGTACATCGACGTCAGCGATTCGCCCAGCGCCAGTCCGGCGTACAGCTTGGCGGCCGGGATCTCGGTACTCCAGTCCAGCGCCGCCGTACTCGCATCGGGCTCGATACTGTCGCCGCAGACGCGATAACGGTACCTTGCGCCCTGCCCTTCATGGTCGTAGACCGTCAGCTGCCAGATGCGTGGCGTCTCGAAATAGCTGTCGGGCGGCAGCTCCATGTCGCGGTAAGTGACCAGCAGGCCACTGTGGCAATAGTCCTGCACCAGCGCTGCCTGCTGCGCTGTCAGCGGGGCGAAATGGCGTGCAATTTCGGACGTCGGTGGCGGCGCCAGCGCCACGACCGCGTCGTAGCGAAAGTCCACATCCTGCGGTCCTTCTGGCAGCACCCATGGCAGCGGATCCGCCGCATGCAAGGCGTCGCGTTCCAGCCGCACCAAGACCGACGGGTCAAGGCGCAGCACCTGTGCTTGCGGCAGCGCCGCCGTCACGGCGTCACCGAACTGGCGGTAGGTAATCGGGAACATCGCGTGGTTGTACCAGGACCACGGCTCCTGCACGAACTGGCAGGAACTCGGCACCACGTAGCGCGGCTGCAGCGCACGCAGCTGATCCATCCATTCGGCCGGCAATGCACTGACGTCCTCGCCGGCGGCGGCGTTGGCGCGGGCCCGCGACGGGCAGATCACATCCATTTCGCGCATGGTCTGGAATGGCCACAGCACCATATCCCACGGGCCCTGCGCCGCCAGTTGCGGCAGCACCTCCGGGTCGATCCAGGCATCGACCACGTTCAACAGATTCAGGCCAGCGGCCTGCACCTGCAGCATCGAGTCGACGTCGCTGTCGAGCGCCTTGCGCGGCGTGACGGTGATCGCGCCCACCGTCACCGGCACATCCAGCTGCAAGGGCTGCACGCTGCGGAAGCCCAGCTCGCGGATCAGCGCAAACATCTCGTCGAACAGGCAATACAGATAGATCGGCGTATCCCGGTCCAGCAGATCGAGGCTCTCCAGCGAGCAGTGATCATCATGAAAATGCGAGATGAACACCGCCGCCAGCCGCAGCTCGCGGATCGCCGCATGGTCGAAGCGCGCCGATGGAAACGCATGGCAGTTGCGGCTGAACGGATTTTCAAAAATCGGATCGAAGGCGATCTGCGTGCCGTCGCACGCCAGCACGTAACCGGCGTGCAGTATCCGGGAAATATGCAGTGCCATCGTCAACGCAGCGGAACTGGGTAGCTGGCCGGGCTGACATTGCCGTCGGTGTCCACCGCCTGCACGCCAAAGTAGTAATTATCCTTCGACAGCGGCAGACGGAACTCGGTGGCCTTGCAGACGAACTGGCTGCCTTGCCAGTCGGCGGCCGAGGTGTCGCGCCAGACGATGCGGTAGCCGGCCAGGTCGGGCTCGGCGTTAGCCTGCCACAGCAGGACGGTATCGTTCTCCAGCTGCGCGGTGCGCACCTGCACTTTTTGCGGCGCGGCCGGGGCCAGCGCCAGCGATGACAAGGCGGCGGCGTTCACGCGCGCCACCTTGGCGATGTAGCCGTAGTCGTTGTATTCGGGCAGATCGCCGATCCGCACGCCATTCTCGGTGCGCAGATTCTGGTGCTGGTGGTTGAAGTCTTCAGCCGGTTCAGTGAAGCGCAGCGCCGCATAGCCGCGCTCCAGGAACGGCATGTGATCACCGCCGCGCAAATAACGGTCGCGCCGCTGGATGATGTTGACCTTGAAGTCCGGCACATAGCGCTCGCCGGCCTGCTTGACGGCACGCGCCAGCTGGCGTGACAGCGAATCGTTCTCGCTGCCGGTCTGGATCAGCGTGCGTACTGCATCACTGTTTTCCTTTTGCACCGGCAGGCCTTCGGCAAACAGGCGCACCTGCTTGTCATCGACTTTGCCGTGTTCATCGCGCGAACTGCCGATGATATCGTTGGTGAACATGCCGGCGATATTCAGCTTGGCCTGCTTGGCCTGCTCGGCCCAGTGGGCGGCGCCCAACAAGCCCTGCTCCTCGGCGGCGACGGTCATGAACACCAGCGTCGCATCGAACTGATAGCGCGCCATCACGCAGGCCATTTCCATGACGGCGGCGGTGCCGGAAGCATCGTCGTTGGCACCGGGCGCCTCGCCCTTGGCGTCCATGATGTCGGTGTTGCGCGAATCGTAGTGGCCACTGACGACGTACAGGCGCTCGGTCGACGCGGCTTGCGTGCCCGGCAGCGTGGCCACGACGTTGACGATTTCGGTGGGACGGCTGATGCGGGCCGAGACCGGCGCGATATGGCTGTCGAAGGCCACTTGCAGGCGTCCGCCCTGGGCCGCACCACAGCGTTCCAGTTCGCTCTTGATCCAGCGCCGCGCCGCGCCGATGCCTTCGGTGTCCGACACCGTGTCCGACATCGTGTGGCGGGTCTTGAAGCTGACCAGTTTGCGGATGTAGGCCTCGATGCGCTGCGGCGAAATTTGCGCGACGATGGCGTCGATTTGGGGCTGATGGCGGTTCAGGTCCGGTTGCTGCGCTGAGGCAGCGCCGGCTGCGGACGTGATCAGTGTCAGGGTCAGTGCGGCCAGCAGGCGGCGGGTGGCAATAGCGTCGGTCATACAACAATCCCCTTAAAAATAAGTCGCATGGATCTTCTCACGAATCACCGGCGCTGCGGGGTAATGCGGTTCAGTTAAAGTGCCGTAGGGTACGCTTTCACCCCAAGACAGAACTTGGGGTCAGACCCGGCGGGTCTGACCCCGGCTTTGCGCCGCTGGGGTTTGCCAGCCGATCAGCACCTTAGCTGAACAGCATTCGGCGCTGACCCCAGCTTTGCGCCGGTAGGGTTTGCCAGCCGATCGGCGCCTTAGCTGGACAGTATTCGGCGCTGCGGGGGGATTTTTGTAGCAGTTTTGTTGCAGCCCTTAGTGCAGGCCTTTGCGGTAGATGCGGCCCTGTTCATCTTGCGCCAGATAGGCAAAGCCGCTGCTTTCGAGGAAGGATAGCCCCTGCTCGCCCATCAACATGGCGATGGTGGCGCAACTGCCGGCCGCCGACGCCAGCGGCGCCAGCACGCTGACCGAGCGCCAGTACTGCACCGGATAGCCATTGCGGCCATCCAGAATGTGGCAATAACGCCGTCCGTCGACTTCAAAAAACCGTTCGTAATCGCCGGAGGTGGCCAGACCGCCAGCGGCCACCGGAATCCCGGCGATGCTGGCGTCGCTGTTGCGTGGATCCTGAATCACGATCGGCCACGGCGCACCATCCGGCTGCGGGCCAATCACACTCAGGTCACCGCCCAGATTAACATAGCCACATTCCAGCCCGCACGCCTGCAGGGCGGCGGCGGCGCGGTCGGCCGCATACTCCTTGCCGATACCGCCGAAATCGAGCTCCATGCCGGCTTGCAGCAGCCGCAAGCTGCGGCCATCGCGCTGTACCTTGTCCCAGCCGGTCAGCGCCAGCAGGCCTTGTAACTCGTCACAGGTGGGCACGCGCGGCGGGCTGCGGCCCGAAAAATCCCAGGCCCGCCGCAGCACCCCGGTGCTGATGTCGAAGCGCCCCTCGCTGATCTCGTACAGCGTGGCCGCGTAGCGTATCAGACCATCGGTTTCCTCATCCAGTTCGAGCCACTCACCACCGGCGGCGCCATTGATGCGGCTGACCACACTGTCGGCCCGGTAGCGCGAATACTTGCGTTCGATCCGGTGGACTTCATCAATCGCCACCTGTGCCAGTTCGGCTGCTGCGCTGTCGCCGCGTGCCACCAGCAGTACATTGCAGCTGCTGGCCATGGCATTGAAGCGGATATTGTAAATTTCGCGCTTTACCATTGCTTGCTCACCCCTACCTGCCAGATCTGCGCATCGAAGCGCAGCAGCCCCGGACTGCCAGCCCCCCACTGGCGCCAGCCAGCCTGCTGGCGATAGCGCTCCAGTTTCAGGTGCAGCGCCCAGCCCTGTCCCAGCTGCTTCGCCACCTGCAGGCCGAGCGTGACGGCGCCGAACGCCGCCAGCCGCTGGTCGGCCGAACTGTAGCCGGGCGCCGCAAAGTCATAGCCGACCGGGAATGGCTTGCCATAAGTGGGGTCATACACCGGATCGAAATAGAAGCTGGCGGCCGACTGGCTGTATAGCCGCAGTGACGGTGTCAGCGCCCAGCCGCCGGCCAGCGGCTGCTCATATTCCCCGCCCAAGGTATGGGCGCGGATACCAAACGTGTCGCGGTAATAGCGGTAGCTCAGGCGCGCCACGCCGTCGCTGTCGGCCGCATGGTGATTCCAGCGCAGCAGCACGCTGTTCTGGTCGCGCTGGCGCGGACGGTTATCGACATATTTGTACGGGTCGGAAAAGTAGCCGCGCCCGCGTCCGTGCATGAAGTCCAGTTTGACGATATCGCGCTGCCCCAGCACCTGCTCGACCCCGAGCAGCCATTCCGTCGTGTGGCGCCCCTCATTGACGACAATCTGGTTGACCGGGTCGATACGGTCGTTGCTGACGCCCAGCGACAGGTTGCCAGTCGTGTTGTGATCGTCGCTGGACAGGCTGGCCGCCAGCGACCAGGCGGTCGAGTGGTAATCGTTTTCGCCCGAATGGGCCACCCCGGCGCTCAGCGTCGCATTGCCAGCATAGCGCGTGACCCGCACGTCAGCGCCGAGGCGCTGGTCGGCCATATGCGAGGCACCGGATACATTGCTGTGATAGCGCGGCGAGGCACCCGATACATGATCGGACACCAGCCCGGCTTCCACCACCCAGTTGCCGGCCATCGGCAGCAGCAGATGCACCGAGGGCGCCTGCACGCCGATGCGCTGCAGGCCGGGCTGGCTGTCCTGATAATGCAGGTAGTCGACACTGATGCTGCTGGTGTCGGGCATGCTCGCGGCTACGGCGCTCAGGCCGGGCAAGGCCAGTGCCGCCAGCAGCAAGGCTGATCCGGCGCGCGCCGAAGAGGGCTGGATTCCGTCCAAGATCGCTCCCATGCTCAATTGCAGCCGCAGCCGCCACCACCGACGCTGCCGGCGCCGGAAGCAGCTTCCTTGCTGTCGTAAATATGGGCGGCGTAGCGGGCTTGCGGACGTTCGCCATCGAAGCGCATCGCTGGCTGCGCCAGCCAGCCCTTTTGCCATGGCTGGACCGTCTCCATGCTGCCGCAGCCGGCCAGCAGACAGGCGCTGACCAGTGTAGCGGTGGCGCTGGCCGCGCGGGCGAAGCGGTATATCGTCAGGTTCATCGGCGGCTCCTTAGGGTTGTTGCAGGCTGGCCTTCAGCTGCGCTTCCAGCGCGGCCCGGTCCGCGTCATTGAAGCCTGTGTGCAGCGCCAGCAGGCGGCCATCGCGGCCAATCAGGGCGCTGCTCGGCATGCCCTTGATGCCGTACTGTTTCGCGATGGCGCCCGCCGGATCGAACGCGATTGTGATGGCGGATGGCGTCGCCTCGAGGAAGCGCCGTGCGTCGTCCTGCCGCGCATCGAGGTTGACGGCCACCACCTGCAGGCCCGCTGCACCATATTGCTGCTGCATGGCGTTCATCCAAGGGAACGAGCGCTTGCAGGGCGCGCACCACGACGCCCAGAAATCGAGGTAGACCAGCTTGCCCCGATAGCGCTCCAGCCTGACCGGACCGTCAACGCCGGGCAGTTCGAACAGCGGCGCAGCGCGCCCTACTGGCTCTGCCGGTTCGGCGCTGCGGGCCGTCGGCAGCGCTGCCAGCATCACTGCTGCCAGCAGCGCGCTGCGCCAGCGCAGCGTGCTCATGGCGTCCCCGCATTGATCCAGCTGCCGATGGTGGCGCGTTCGGCATCCGTCATATTCGTCAGGTTCGCGTATGGCATGATCTTCGAGCGCACCACATAGGTATTCAGGTCGCTGATGCTGCCGCGGATCTGCGCCTCGGTATCGAACTGGATGCCCAGTGGCGCCGGATTGAAGCCAGCCATGGTCGGATGCGCCGAGTGGCATGGCACGCAGCGCTGCATGATGATCGCCTGCACCGTCGCGAACGTCGGGCCGGTCGGCACCGGCACCGGCGCGGGCTTGCTGGCGTTGAAAGCACCGCCGCTGGTGGTGCCGCTGACCACCCAGCTGCCGGTCGCCAGCCCTTGGGCAAAGTTGATGCTGCCCACCAGCGGGATGCTGACGTTGGCGCCGCTCATGGTCACGGCAAAGCGCCCGTTGCTGCCCAGCGTGGCGCTGCCACTCAAATCGATATTGCCGCCATTCGCGTGCATACTGGCCCGCAGCACGCCGCTGGCATCGACGTTCAGCGTCAGCGGCCCGTTGTCGGCGCCACTGAAGGTGCCGGTATAGGTGGCGGCGAAATCGGCCGGCGCGTGCACTGGTGCGGCAAAACCAGTGGGCAGGAATTCGATGCCGTTGCGGATGGCATCTGCCACATTCGACTTGTTCTCGGCTGACTCGGAGAACGTCACCAGCGTTTGCGCGCGGGTGGCAAACAGGTGATCGGGATGGGTTCCCTCCAGATAGCCGACGTGATAGTCCAGGCCAGCCTGATCGGGAGTACGGTGCAGCACATTGGCGTATAACTGGGTCACATAGGCGACATTATTCAGGTTGCCATAGGTGGCGGAAAACTCGCCGCTGTCGATGAAATTCTGCGCCACCTGCACCAGCGTGGCGCCACTGTCCATGCCGCCCATCCAGTAGCCAAGACCGGCCAGATCGGGTTTGCGGTTGAAGGCGGCCTGATAGATGCGGTACGACTGGCCCGCATTACCGTCCAGATCGAGTGCGAGGGCGACATCGGCGAACTGCAACCGGCCCTGCGCTGGCACCGCCGTTACTACGCCGCTCAGGTTGTCGGTCACGGTCAGCGTCGCCAGCGATACCGTGTACTGGCTCAGATAGCCGCTGAAGCTGATGGCGGCCGGCGCTGCCGCCAGCCGCACCGGCGCGCCCTGCTTGAGTGCCTGCGGCGCGGGCGCCAACGCGCTCTCGCTGCTGCCGGCACCACAGCCGGTCAGGGTCAGGGGCAGGATCAGCGCGACAGCAAGGCTGGCGTAGAGAGGACTGGCGCAGCGGGGGCTGGCGCTCAGGCCGGAGGATGGTAGGGGCATCGCGGGTCTCCCGTGGTCGCAACAAGGTTGTCTGCGTTAATCCACGTTCGCCCGCTCAAGGTTCACTGGTTGACCGAATTATTTTTTGGTCTTGGTGGTGGCGTCCGTTTTGGCCGCCTGTTTGGCAGGGGCGCCGTCGCGCGCCTTGCCGTTCACCTGCAAGCCCGCTTCCGACAGTTTGATGGCGTTCTTCTCGCCTATGCCCTTGACGCGTTTTTCAAGGTCGGCCCAGTCCTTAAAATCGCCGCCTTTGCTGCGTTCTTCCAGAATGGCCTTGGACTTGGTCGGCCCGATGCCGCGCACGCTGTCCAGCGCCGCCGCATCGGCCTTGTTGACGTCTACCTGGGCCCAGGCCAGAGTCATCGTCGCCAACAGCGCGGCGACAGCGAGCATCAGTTTCTTCAACATGACAGTTCTCCATGAAGGGTGGGTGAGCCGGTTTAACGGCGCACTCCCCGCATGGTTGACGCTCCGGGTTTGAGCCAGATCAAGCCCGTTTAGCCGAACAGCTCTTCGTGTGTCACCGTGGCGGTGCCCAGCTTGCCGACCACGATGCCGCCGGCCCGGTTGGCGGTCTGCACCGCATCTTCCCAGCTGGCACCGGCGCCCAGCATGGCGGCCATGGTGGCGATCACGGTATCCCCGGCGCCGGAGACGTCGAACACTTCGCGCGCATTGGCGGGCATATGGAATTGCTGGCCATCGGTGTACAGCGTCATGCCTTCTTCGGAGCGGGTCAGCAGCAGCGCGTCGAGTTTCAGCTCGGTACGCAGTTGCTGTGCCTTGGCGGTCAGCTGCTCTTCGCTGTTCCAGCTGCCGACGATGCGCTTCATTTCCGACTTGTTCGGCGTCAGCACGGTGGCGCCAGCGTAGCGGGTGAAGTCGTCGCCTTTCGGGTCGACCATCACCACCTTGCCGGCGGCGCGCGCCGAGGCCACCATGTCGGCCACGTTGACCAGACTGCCCTTGGCATAGTCGGACAGGATAATCACGTCGTAGTCCGGCAGCAGCGCCTTGAACTGCAGCAGCTTGTCGCGCAGGACGATGTCGGACGGCGCCTCTTCAAAATCGATGCGCAGCATCTGCTGCTGGCGCCCGATCACGCGCAGCTTGATGATGGTGGAGATGGCGTCGTCGCGTTTCAGGTAGCTGTGGATGGCGCCGGCCTGCAGCAGCTGCTCCACTTCCGTACCCGCTTCGTCGGCGCCGACTACGCCCAGCAAGCCGGCATGGGCGCCCAGCGCGGCGGCGTTGCGCGCCACGTTGGCGGCCCCCCCCAGACGCGCTTCGCGCTTCTCGATGCGCACGATGGGCACCGGCGCTTCCGGCGAGATGCGGCTGACTTCACCGAACCAGTAGCGGTCCAGCATCACGTCGCCCACCACCAGAATACGCACCTGATCCAGTGCCGGGGCCTTAAAGGTCGTGGTCACAGTACTCAAGGCGGCCTCTTACACGCGGGTCAGGATGGAACGGCCGATGCCGTGGTATTCGAAGCCTGCTTCGGCCATCACTTCCGGCTCGAACAGATTGCGGCCATCGAAAATCACCGCCTGCTTGAGCGCTCCCTTGATGCGGTCGAAGTCCGGGCTACGGAAGGCCTTCCATTCGGTCACGATGACCAGTGCCTCGGCATCGGTCAGGGTATCCATCGGGCTGCTGGCGAAACGCACGCGCGACAGTTCGTAGGAACTCAGATCCAGCTGCAGCACACGCTTGGCTTCCGGC
>JBGSBQ010000060.1:0-12009 GCA_041730475.1 Sphingomonadaceae bacterium | reverse complement strand
GTTATTTTGCTACGGAGAAGGCTGGTGTACCTACTGGTAAGGCAATATTGGTTGTATGGTAGTTTATTGACTTCGAATTGTTGTTAGATTCTTTGAAGTGGTATATTGATCGAAGTAATGCAGGAGATGTTATGGCTGGTTTTACTTCATTTACTTTTACCAAAGACTCTTTCAATGCCATATTTTATGATGAGGTGAGTCATATTATTGTTCGTTTTGTAGAACCACTTTTTGACTTGGATTTGTTTAGGCTGGTAATGTTTTGTATTCTGCTCCTTCTATTGCACCTCGTTCTGTATCTAAGAAATAAACTTAAGGAGATGTCTTATTATTTTTATCGTGTTGTATTCGCCGAGCTGACGCAGGCGCCGAAGAAGAAAAAAGGCTTGTTCTTCAGCCGCGGCTAATCCCGGCTGACCCACTGAATTCGATTGGAGCAGTACATGGATCATTTGTTATTTGGCGATAACCAGTTCTTCGGCGTCAACCATATGTCGGAGGAAAAGGCGCGTGCCCAAGCAATGCGCTTCCAGGACATCCAGGCCGTCATCGACGTGCTGGACAATGCCTACGACGAAGGGGTGCGTTCATTCATGTGCACCACTCACGACCGCATCGCGCTGGTGTGCGACCATATGCGCGCTAACCCGGCCAGATACGCCGGCTTCAAGTTCATGCCATGCATGCCGTACGCGCACAAGTACGCAAACGCCGTCACAGAGGATGGTATGCTGGGCGCGCTGAAGCGATTCATGCCGGACGAGGGTTTTTTAAATGCCGCGCTGCGCGGTGGCATGTCGCTTGCCAAGAAAGATATTGAGGGTATCACCACTCTATTGGTGGACGCCGAAATGAAAATGTTCGCCGGGCTGGAAACTCCGGTGATCTTTCTGCAGAATGTGGTGGTCGACTTGCTGCTAGGCCTCGGCTTCAAGGAAGCTTTTCGGATCTTCGCCGACCACTGTAAGAACCGTTACAACGCCGAGCCGGGCTTCATCACGATGAACATGCCCAAGCTGCTCGACGTGCTCGACGAGCTGGGCATCGAGAATCCTATTGTGTGCTCTAACATCAACAAGCTAGGTTTCCGTATGTGCGGTGGCTTCGATGCTTACTCTGAGGCGCTGCGCACTCGAAAATTCCGGGCCATCGCCATGTCGGTGTTTGCCTCGGGCGCAATCGCGCCCAAGGAAGCAATCGAATGGGTATGTCAACAGCCCAACATTGAAGCGATCGTGTTTGGAGCTTCGAGTCGCGGCAACATCCGCAACACGAAGGAACTGGTGGACCGCTTCTGGCCCGAGGCGCACGTCGCGCCGGTCGCCGTCTAACCTGTCCGGGTCGCCGTCGGCGCCCCGCCATCGCATGTACGTGTAGGGAGAGAGAAATGAGTGTAATTGCAGTTATCGGTTTGGGTTACGTGGGTTTGCCGCTAGTAGTGGAGTTTGGAAAGAAGTCGCGTACCATCGGTTTTGACATCGCCTCCGCCAAGGTGGAAGCGTGCCAGCGCGGTCAGGATCCTTCGCGGGAGCTGAGTGATACCCAGATGGCCCAGGCGACGCACGCTGAGTATAGTAGCAACCCTGCAGTATTGGCTGAGGCCGACATCATTATCGTGGCAGTACCGACCCCGGTTGACCATGCGCACAACCCTGACTTCACGCCGCTGATTGGTGCCAGCAATAGCGTAGGGGCGCACATGAAAAGCGGTGCCATCGTAGTGTACGAGTCGACCGTATATCCGGGCGCCACTGAGGAGGTATGCATCCCGGTGCTGGAGCGCGCCTCAGGCATGCGCTGGAAGGAAGACTTCTATGTTGGCTACTCCCCGGAGCGGATTAATCCGGGAGATCGCCAACACATGTTGACCAACGTCATCAAAGTGGTCTCGGGCGATACGCCTCAGACGCTGGAAACCGTGGCCAGGCTGTACGAATCGATCGTTGAGCCAGGTGTGCACCGCTGCACCAGTATCAAGGCGGCTGAGGCCTGCAAGGTGATCGAAAACACCCAGCGTGACCTGAACATCGCGCTGATGAATGAACTGGCCATCATCTTCGACAAGATTGGCATCGACACATCGGAAGTATTGAAGGCGGCCGGAACCAAGTGGAACTTCCTCAAGTTCACGCCGGGCTTGGTGGGTGGTCATTGCATCGGCGTTGACCCATACTACTTGACCCACAAGGCCGAGTCGTTGGGCTACCATCCCCAGGTGATCTTGGCCGGGCGCCGTATCAATGATGGCATGGGAAAATTTATCGCCGAACAGACCATTAAGAACATGATCGCGGCCGGCAGCTACATCAAGGGCGCGCGCGTGAACGTGCTTGGCCTGACTTTCAAGGAAGATTGCGCTGACCTGCGTAATTCCAAAGTCGGGGACGTGATCAATGAACTGAAGACCTACGGGGTCGAAGTTTTTGTACACGACCCGTATGCCGACGTTGACGAGGCCATGCATGAATACGGCGTGCGTCTATTCTCATGGGAGGAGCTGCCGCGCGCCGACGCGGTGGTGGCTGCGGTGTCCCACCGCGAGCTGCTGGCTCTGCCGGCTGAGGACTTCCAGAAAAAGCTGATTAAGGGAGGCGTTTTCATTGACGTCAAAGCCGCCTTCGACGCTGCTGCGCTGGCCGAGGTCGGCCTGCGCGTATGGCGCCTGTAAGCGGGGTGTGACTATGAAGATACTGGTAACTGGCGGGATGGGTTACATCGGTTCGCATACATGCGTGGAACTGTTGGCGGCAGGACACGAGGTGGGGGCGTTCGACAACCTGTCGAACGCCAAGTCATCGGTGCAGCAACGAATAGAGCGTATCTGTGGTCGCCCGTTGACTTTTGTGCATGGTGACGTGCGAGATCGTGGTGCCCTAGGCGCATTGTTTGCCTCCCATGACATTGAGAGTGTGATCCATTTTGCCGGCCTGAAGGCGGTGGGGGAGTCTGTCGAGCAACCGTTGCGTTACTACGATAATAATGTCAGTGGCAGTTTGGTACTGTTCGAGACGATGGCTGCTGCAGGCGTGCAATCGCTGGTCTTCAGCTCGTCGGCAACAGTGTATGGCGATCCGGCCTCGGTGCCGATCTTTGAGCAATTTCCGCTGTCGGCAACTAATCCCTATGGCCGCAGCAAGCTGATGATCGAGGACATGCTGCGTGACCTGTATCGCGCAGATCCAAGTTGGCGGATCGCGTTGTTACGCTATTTCAATCCGGTGGGCGCACATGAGAGCGGCCTAATTGGGGAAGAGCCGAACGGCATTCCCAATAACTTGCTTCCCTACGTGGCCCAAGTGGCGCACGGCCAGCATGCACAGCTGTCGGTATACGGTGGCGACTATCCAACTCCAGACGGAACGGGTCTGCGCGACTACATCCACGTAGTTGATCTAGCACTAGGCCACCTGAAGACGTTGGCTAAGCTGGCCGCCGGCCCCGGTCTGCACACGTATAATTTGGGTACCGGCCAGGGCAACAGCGTATTGGACATGGTGCGCGCTTTTGAGGCCGCCAGTGGTCGGCCCGTCCCTTACAACATCGTAGCGCGCCGCCCTGGCGATATTGCGGCCTGTTACGCGGACGCTAGTCTGGCCGAACGCGAACTTGGCTGGAAGGCAGAACGTGATGTGGCGCAGATGTGTGCCGATGCGTGGCGCTGGCAGACTACAACCAGTGACTGAGGGCGTCGAATGAAAGCAATGATATTGGCGGCAGGCAAGGGTACCCGGGTTCGCCCTCTGACTTATGATTTGCCTAAGCCCATGATTCCCATCTTGGGCAAGCCGGTGATGGCTTATCTAATCGAGCATCTGCACAAGTTCGGCGTCACCGAGATCATGGTCAATGTCAGCTACCTGCATGAGAAGATTGAGGAGTATTTCGGGGAAGGCCACCAGTTCGATGTCCAGATTGGCTATTCCTTCGAGGGCTACACCAACGACGAAGGGGAGGTAGTGCCGCAGCCGCTGGGCTCAGCCGGAGGCATGAAGAAGATTCAGGAATTCGGGGGCTTCTTCGACGACACTACCATTGTGCTATGCGGTGATGCGCTGATCGACCTAGATCTGAAATCGGCGCTGTTCGAGCATCGTCGTAAGGGAGCGTTGGCTTCGGTCATCACCAAAGAGGTGCCTTGGGACAAGGTATCGAACTATGGTGTGGTAGTCACTGACGCCGATGGTCGCATTACTCAGTTCCAAGAAAAGCCCCACCAGGATCAGGCACTGTCTAACTCCGTTAGTACCGGTATCTACATCTTCGAGCCAGCGGTGATCGACCTGATCCCGGCTGATCGACCATTCGACATCGGCTCTGAGTTGTTCCCACTGCTGGCTGAAAAGGGCCTGCCGTTCTACGCCCAGACTCGTAGCTTCAACTGGACCGATATCGGCAGCGTGACCGATTACTGGGAAACTTGCCAGAGTGTGCTGATGGGAGAGGTGGCTCACCTCGACATGCCCGGGATCCAGATTGACGACGGGCTATGGGTCGGCCTGAATACGCGTATCGAATGGGAAGGTACCACTATCGAGGGGCCGGTCTACATAGGATCGGGCACACATGTCGAGGCCGGCAGTACTATCCTCGGGCCAACTTGGATCGGCCATGGCAGCCATGTTTGCGCTGGCGCCAGGGTGGTGCGAAGCGTACTTTTTGAATATACCCGGGTGTTACCGAATGTTTCTTTGAACGAGATGATTGTGTTTAAAGATTATAGTGTCAACCGAGCCGGCGATATGCGGCACGTGTCAGAGTATGATCCTGACGCTTGGGCCAATGCGCGGGATCGTCGTAGCAAGCGCCGGACGTAACACCCTACATTTATTATTGATGAGCGAGTAAGCATGAATATTTATCCAGTCATCCTGTCTGGCGGTTCGGGCACCCGTTTGTGGCCGCTGTCGCGCGCGGTGCTGCCCAAACAGTTACTGCCGCTTGTCACCGGGCAAACGATGCTGCAGGAAACTGCGTTGCGCCTGCATGCTCGCCCCCAGATGATGTCGCCGTTGGTGGTGTGCGGCAATGAGCATCGTTTCCTGGTGGCCGAGCAGATGCGCGCTATCGATGTTGTTCCGCTGGGTATATTGTTGGAGCCAGTGGGGCGCAACACGGCCCCAGCGGTTGCCACCGCTGCCAATTACCTGATGGCGATTGACCCGCAGGCCGTGATGCTGGTGCTGCCGGCCGATCACGTGATCAATGACGTGGATGCCTTCCATGCGGCGATCGTACACGCCAGCGAGTTGGTTGGCGATGGGGCCCTGGCCACGTTTGGCATCGTGCCGACGTGCCCGGAGACTGGCTACGGCTATATTCAGAGTGGTGCTGCCGCCGCCGCACCACAGTGCTACCAGGTCGATCGTTTCGTGGAAAAACCGGACCGCACTACGGCGCAGGGTTTTGTCGATGCGGGCAATTATTACTGGAATAGTGGCATGTTCCTGTTCCGTGCCGATAGCTTTCTGAACGAATTGCAGCAATACGCTCCCGCCATTGCCAGCGCCAGCGCGGATGCGGTGGCCAAGGGCTATCGCGACCTCGATTTCTGCCGACTCGACGAAGCCGCTTTCGCCGCTTGCCCGTCGGACTCAATCGACTATGCGGTGATGGAACATACGCGTCATGCAATCGTCGTGCCGGCCGATATCGGCTGGAGTGATGTCGGCTCCTGGTCGGCTTTATGGGAAGTGCAGACCAAGGATGCGCAGGGTAATGCGATCCGCGGCGATGTATATCTCGATGATGTGTCCGGTTCGTTGGTGCGGGCCGAGAGTCGCATCGTAGCGGTCGTCGGCGTGAAAGACCTGATCGTGGTGGAAACGGCCGATGCGGTTCTGGTGGCCCATAAGGACCAAGTGCAGCGCGTCAAGCAGATCGTTGATCACTTGAAGACCGAACAACGTACCGAGCATTTGCACCACACCAAAGTGTACCGTCCATGGGGGTGCTACGAGGGCATTGACGTTGGCGAGCGGTTCCAGGTCAAGCGCATCACGGTCAATCCGGGCGGCAAGCTGTCGCTGCAGATGCATCATCATCGTGCCGAGCATTGGGTCGTGGTCAGTGGAACAGCCCGCGTGACGTGTGGCGATACTGTCAGCTTGCTGACCGAAAACGAATCGACGTATATTCCGATTGGCATGAATCACCGGCTGGAAAATCCGGGCAAGGTACCGCTGCACCTGATCGAAGTACAGTCGGGCAGCTATCTGGGCGAGGATGATATCGTGCGGCTTGAAGATGTCTATTCGCGCGCCTGAGGGCGACGTTAATCGGGCTATAATGAAAACGGAAGCGTAGGCTTCCGTTTTTTTATTCCACCCGAGGTTTCCGACTCTTGCGTACACTTTCTCTGCTTCCCGTCCTGTTGGCCTGCGTCGCCGCCACATCCGCCCAGGCGCAAATGGCGCAGGCTTCCGGGCTCCGCCCAGCCCAACTGGCCTTGGTGGTCAATGACGATGAGCCGAACAGTGTCGAGATCGCCGAGTACTATGCCAAGGCGCGTGCCATACCTGCCGGTAATATTGTTCATATCCGTTTGCCAAACCGGCCGCGCAAGCTGGAGCTTGAACAGTTTCAAGAGTTGAAAGCACAAATTGACGCCAAACTGGGGCCGCAGATCCAGGCCGTCCTGATGGTCTGGACCGCGCCGTATGCGGTCGGTTGCAATTCGATTACGTCCGCCTACACACTGGGCTATGACGCCGCCCAATGCGCCAAGCCCTGCGGCCCGGGCAAACCTAGTTCGTATTTCAATTCTGCGTCGGTGCAGCCGGCAACCGACTACGCCATGCGTATTTCGATGTTGTTGCCGACCGAATCGGTCGAGGGTGCCAAGGCCCTGATCGATCGCGGCGTGCTGAGCAATTTCCACCCGCCGGTGGCGTCGGCATATTTCCTTGTCACTAGTGATGCCGCCCGCAGCAGCCGGGCCCGTTTCTTCCCGCGCTCGGGCGCGGTGCCGGCCAAGAAGCTGACAATCCGGACATTGCAGCTGGACGCGCTGGAGAATGCGCAGGATATCATCGTCTATGAAACCGGCGTGGTCAGGGTGGACAAGCTGGATACCTTGCACTTCTTGCCCGGCGCATTGGCCGATCATTTGACGTCGGTTGGTGGCGATTTGCTGGGGACTGCACAGATGAGCAGCTTGCGCTGGCTGGAAGCGGGCGCCACTGCCAGCTACGGCACGGTCAGTGAACCATGCAATTACTGGCAGAAGTTTCCCAATTCCACTGTGCTGTTGCGCCATTACCTGAGCGGCGCCACGGCCATCGAAGCCTACTGGAAAAGCGTAGCCTGGCCGGCTCAGGGCGTCTTCATCGGTGAACCGCTGGCGGCCCCATATCATCGTTGAGTTGGGAGGGCTCATAGTCCGATCGTACTAATCCGCTGTCATCAAGTCGTCATCCGTCGGGATTAATATGCAAATAGCAATGTTTGCGTATATTTTGTCAATATTTCCGACCCACTCACGACCAGGACAGCACATGACCCCAATTCTCTTCCCGACTGCGGCGCGCGCCGCCGTTGCGCCCGGCCGGCGCACCGTGATTGCCGCCTTGTTGGCGAGCCTGTGTGTGCCGGCATTCGCCACTTCGGACGTGGTCATCAGCCAGGTCTACGGTGGTGGCGGCAATAGCGGTTCCATTTACAAGAATGACTTTGTCGAACTGTTTAACCGCAGCAGCAAGCCCGTCAGCCTGAGTGGCTGGAGCGTGCAGTACAACGGCGCCACCACGCCCGGCAACTGGCAGGTCACGAACCTGCCTGCGGTCACGCTGCAACCCGGCCAGTACCTGCTGGTACAGGAAATGGCCGGCGCTGGCGGGACGACCTTCTTGCCGACGCCGGATGCCACCGGGACCATCCCGATGGGCGCGGCGGCCGGCAAGGTCGCGCTGGTCAATTTAACGACCGCTCTCAACGGTGTGACGCCGACGGCGACCTCCATCGTCGATGTGTTCGGCTTCGGCAGCACCGCGACCGCCTTTGAAGGCACTGTCGGACCTGGCCTGTCGAATACGACGGCAGCGTTGCGTGCCGATGGTGGTTGTATCGATACCGACAATAATGCAGCCGATTTCAGCACTGGTGCAGCCAGCCCGCGCAATACCGCGTCGGCGTTGCACGTGTGTGGCGCGCCGGTGGTGGTGCCGATCGTCGCATCGTGCCCGGCTGACCTGTCGCTGGCCGCTGGCAGCACCGGTGGCGCCAGCCTGTCGGCCAGCGATGCCGACGGGATCGTCAACAGCGCCCGCATCACCTCGGCCGCCGTGGCAGGCATCAGCTTGGTAGACTTTATCGCCGCCAGCGCCGCCGGTGCGGATGCGACGGTTAACCTGAGCATCAGCCCGGCTGTCCCAGTTGGCAACTATCCAGTAGCGATCAGCTTTGGCAACGACCAGGCACAGACCGCCAGCTGCACCATTAAAGTCAACGTGCAGGCACTGGCGGCGGTGACCGCCAGTATCCCGACTATTCAGGGTAGCGACGCCAAGAGCCCGCTGGCTAATTCCGTGCAAACCACCGAAGGTGTGGTGACGCTGAAGGTTGGCAGTGGCTTCTTCATCCAGGATGAGAACGGCGACGGCAATCCGGATACGTCGGACGGTATTTTTGTCTATACCGGCAGCACGCTGACGGGTGCCAAGGTCGGCGACAAGGTGCGCGTGACTGGTACCGTGTATGAATACACGCCAACCGGCACCACCCAGTCGTACACCGAATTCAAGGATGTCACGGCGGTGGTGACGCAGAGCACCGGCCACAGCATCGCGCCGACCAATGTGCAACTGCCGGAAGCCAATCTGGGGCGCCTGCAAGGCATGCTGGTGCGCTTCGCCCAGCCACTCACCGTGGGGCAGCTGGAGTTCCTCGGCAGCCGTGGCGAGGTGTCGCTGTCGTCAGGCCGGCTGGAAGTGCCGACCAATCGCTATCGTCCACGGACGGCGGAAGCGATCGCGTTGGCTGCGGCGAATGCCCAGAACCAGATCGTGCTCGACGATGGCATCTTCGTTGCCCCGAGCAGCGTGCCGTATCTGGGCGCCGAAGGCAGCCTGCGCGCTGGTGACAGCGTGTCGGACCTGACCGGCGTCATCGATTTCGGCGCCACCGGCGGCGGTGGCGTGTCGTACAAGCTGCAACCGAGCGTGGCGCCGGTGTTCTCCAGCGACAATCCGCGCACGGAAGTGCCGCAGTTGGCCGCCGGCAATGTCAAAGTGTCGAGCGCCAACGTGCTGAACTTCTTCACCACCTTCACCAATGGCACCGATGTGTTCGGTGGCACGAACGTGGGCTGCACGCTGGGCAATGCCAGTTCCAAGTCGAATTGCCGTGGCGCGGACAACCTGGCTGAATTTGTGCGCCAGCGTGACAAGATCGTGCACGAACTGCAAGCCATCGACGCCGACGTGTTCGGTCTGATGGAGATCCAGAACAGCGGCGAAACCACGGTCAGCTATCTGGTCGATGAGCTCAATAAGGCGATTAATACCACCAACAACACGCCGAATGCTGTCACTTACGCCTATGTGCCGAAGCCGGCCGACACGGGTACCGATGCGATTCGCGTGGCGATGATCTACAAGCCATCGCGCCTGAGTCTGGTTGGTGTTGCACTGAGCGACAGCCATGCCATCAACAACCGTCCGCCGATGGCCCAGACCTTCCGTGCTGGCAATGGTGAGAAGTTCTCGCTGGTGGTTAACCACCTGAAATCGAAAGGCAGTTGCCCGACCGGTGGCGGTGTGGATGCTGACCAGAACGACAGCCAAGGTTGCTGGAATGCGACCCGCATTAAGCAGGCGCAGCAACTGATCGGCAGCTTCGTGCCGCAAGTGGCGGCCGCCGCCGACGATCCGGATGTGTTGCTGATCGGCGATTTCAATGCACACGGCTTTGAAGATCCGATCAACACCATCACCGACAACGGCTACGTCAACCAGCTGGAACGCTTCGTGCGCCCGAACGGCACGCCGTATTCCTTCGTGTTCGATGGCGAAGCCGGCTATCTGGACCATGCGCTGGCCAATGCCCGCTTGAGCCCACAGGTGGTGGGAGCCGCCGAATGGCATAACAACGCGGATGAGCCGACCGTGATCGATTACAACCTCAATGCCAAGCCAGCCAGTGCGCCATATAGCGCGGCACCGTACCGCGCCTCGGACCATGATCCGGTCGTGATCAGCCTGAATCTGCAGGCCAGCTACACCGACATCAGCGCCAGCCTGCGCAGCGTCACCTCGGGTCTGGTGTTTAACCGGAATACTGGTTTGTGGACCGGCAGCTACACCGTCACCAACACCAGCGGCACCACGCTGACCGGGCCATTCCAGCTGCAACTGGATAACCTGCCCAGCGGCGTGACGCTGCTGAACGCTTCCGGCAAGCATGGCGCGGCACCGTACCGGACCTTCGGCGCCGCCAGCCTGGCGCCGGGCGCCAGCGTCACCATTCCGCTGAGCTTCAGCAAAACCGGCACGGTCGCGATCAGCTACGCGGCCCGTCTCTATCGCGGCATTTTCTAAGGATATCAACATGTTTGCATCTGCACTGACCCGTACTCTGCGCCACAGCCTGCTGGCGCTGGCCCTTGGCGCTTGCGCCAGCCTGGCCTCGGCCGCTGCCCTGCATGTCGAGCTCGACACGACCGGCATGGGCAGCGCTGGCTGGATCGATTTGCAATTCAATCCGGGTAACGGCAGTTCCGCGCTGGCTTGGGCTGATTTGAGCCATTTCGTGGGTTTCAACGGCGCCATCGCTGCCGAGACTTTCGGTAGCGTGACGGGCGATCTGGCCAGCGGCTTCCGTATCAGCAACGATAGCCTCGATGGCTACAACGATTTGTTCCACGCCGTTCATTTGGGGGGCAAGGTGGGCTTTGATATCGACTTCGGTGGCGCTGCTGATCTGAGCGGAGCCAACCTGCAATCGGTGTTTTCGGTCGCGCTGTATGGCGACCATGATGCACAGATCGTGCTCGGTCAGCCAAGCAATGGCAGTTTGCTGACTTTCAGCTGGACGCCGGCGACGATGCCGGGCGCCAGCGGCGACGTCAGCAGTGTGGTGTTTGACCAGGGTGTTGGCGGTGTGAGTCCGGTACCGGAACCATCGACCTGGCTGATGCTGGGCGCTGGCATGGCACTGCTGGGATTGCGCCGCCGCCGCGCCTGAATAGGTCGTTCAATTGATTCTTATGCTTACGCCGGGAACTCCGTAGGGAGATGATTTTCTTGGGGTTACCTCTGATGCCGCTGCGATAATATCTCAGCGGCATTTTTCGTTGAGCCCGTCGCAATTGCTGGTGCTGTTACCTATTTCGACAGCGTTGAGGTGCGGATATTTGTTTACGGTCGATTGGCGGGCTGCGATAAATTCCCGTGTTGTGTCCGGGTAGTTTCACTTAAAATAACAAAGTAGACAATTTTGATATTTTGCCCGGGATACTAAATGATTTTTGTGACAGGTGGTGCCGGTTTTATCGGATCGAACTTTGTGCTGGACTGGCTGGCCCAGTCGGACGAGCCGGTCCTCAATTTCGACAAGCTCACGTATGCGGGCAACCTGAATAATCTGGCCGCGTTAAAACAGGACGCGCGCCACCAGTTCGTGCGCGGCGATATCTGCGACCAGGCTCAGGTGCTGGCGCTGTTTCAGCAGCACCGCCCGCGCGCCATCGTGCACTTTGCGGCGGAAAGCCATGTTGACCGTTCGATCCATGGTCCGGGCGAGTTCATCAATACCAACATCAACGGCACCTTCAGCCTGCTCGAAGCGGCGCGCGCCTATTGGAGCGCCTTGCCCGACGCGGAAAAAGACAGTTTCCGCTTCCTGCACGTGTCGACCGATGAGGTGTATGGCACGCTGGGCCCGGACGACGCACCGTTCAGCGAAACCACCGCCTACGCGCCGAACAGCCCGTATTCGGCCTCGAAAGCGGCCTCCGACCATCTGGTGCGGTCCTACCACCACACCTATGGCATGCCGACGCTGACCACCAATTGC
>JBGSBQ010000059.1:0-12112 GCA_041730475.1 Sphingomonadaceae bacterium | reverse complement strand
TCATGCGCCAGATAGTCGAGCAGCAGGCGCTTGTCATCCTCGGTCAGCTCGGCGTCGAGGTGATTGCGCTTCACCGACTTGGACAGCAGCTCGGCGACATGGCCGCGCATATCGGCCTTGATCTGGGCCGGACGCAGGCGCTGCTTCGACAGCGGCCCGGCGTTCTCGACGTAGACAAAGGAGTGGTCGTTATCGTTGATCATCACTTCCAGCGGCACCTCGAACAGGCGCGTGTAGTGCAGCGTCGACTGGTGATGCAGCGGGATCCGCCATGGCCCGTGATTGATATACTGGCCTTCATCGAACTGGCAGGTCTGCTTCTCGCCGCCCAGCTCCGTGATGGTGGTGCCCTTGCGCGCGGTCTGGCAGCGGCCACCGGCGAAGGAACGCGCTTCGATGATCTGGCACTGATAACCGAGCTTGCCCAGTTCATAAGCGGCCGTCATGCCGGCCAGGCCGGCACCCAGGATCAGGACTTTCTTGCCCTTGCCACTGCCGCTCAGCAGCGGCGGTGCCGACACCTTGGAATCGATGCCCATGCCCCAGGCATTCATGGTATTCAACAGCAAGCCGGTGCCACCGACTGCGGCGGCGCGATACAGGAAGTCGCGCCGGCTGATTGAACTTAATGTTCTAAACGATTTATACGATTTAGTCCTATCCATCTGCTTCCTCACCAGTTGTGCCAAGAATCCGTGGGCGACTTGCAGGCCCGTACCAACTGTCTAGCAAACGGCGTGCCACTTCATCACAAAAAAGCATCATTGATTTTTCGACTGCAGCAGTCCGAATAAACTTGCTTCGGCATGCCAGCGCACCGGATGAAACAAGGCGAACACTGCAAAACAAAGTGCGTTCGCGCTTGCCGAAATGCGCCCCCGCAGGTTGCGCATCGCAAGCAACGCCAACCGCCGTGCGACAGACTTTATTCCGTGACGGCGCGGTGTATTTTTCAGGTCGGATGCGGCCGCACGCAGGGCGTCGACGCAGCCAAAATGATGCACTGCACCACGAGGAAGCACAGAGAGGAATCAGGTTGGTGTGCAGCACGGTGCAGGACGCACCGTGGCGGAACTCAAGCCAGCAGGGCGAAGCGCAACAAGGGCTCGGCGTACGTGCGCAAGGCACCGCCGCGATGCTGCACGCCCCACTCCCACAGCTGGCGCGGGGTGGCGCCGCCGGCGTGCGGCAAGGGCTGCTGGTTGTTGTAATACAGGACCGCCTCGGTGACGATGCGGGTGAACTGACCCAGGTCCAGCACCCCGTCCAGCCGGCTGCCGGCTGGCTGTGCCGCAGGTGCCGGCATCAGTTGCACGCGCTTTTGTAGCACCGCGTGCCAGTCGTCAGGCGCCGCCTCGCTGGGCAGGCAACGCAAATTAAAGTTATTCAGTAATGCCTCGCTGCTGCGACTCTCGATCAACGCCGGGCGCGCATACAAGGTGTCCGGCAAATGCTGGCAAGGCCACTCGGCGGCCTCGATCGGACGTCCCAGCTGAGCGCAATAGCGCTGTTTATCCATGCCGCAGTGCGCCAGCGCGGCCAGCGCCTGCGGCCAGGCCGGTGCGCCCAACGCCACATGCAGGCCGGTGATCATGCGGCTGAACAGATCCACCACGACATACAGCAGCGGAGGCCCGGCGACCAGGCTGCGATCGGCCACCGACACCAGCTGGATATCGGCCTGCTGCACATCCAGATAGAAGCCAGCGCCCGGCCGCCCGGGCGGCAGCGCCAGCGCCGGCGCCAGCTTCAGGTTGCGCGGCGCCGACGCCACGCCGCCCAGTGCCAGCGGCATCCGTGGCAGCCAGGGCGCCGCTGCGTTGAAGCTGTCTTCGCGCGGCGGCCCCTGATCACGGCCCGCGCCACGCCGGCGCAACACCGCTGGCGGTCGGTCTTCATCCTGATCCAGCCAGTAATTGAACTGGCCGAAGGTGGGCAGCGGCGCCACTGCCGCGACGCCGGGCAGCACCCGGCCACTGGCGACATCGATGCTGCGGCCATCGAAGAACTCACCGAGCATCGCCTGATACGCAGCCCGCCGCGAAAAACGGGCGTGGCGCGCCGCATAATGCGCCGTAGCGACGCGGAACACGCGGCGGATCTCGTCATCGGCATTCAGGCCCGGATCGCTGCCATCCTTGCGCGGGCGGCCGCGTTTGATGCCGGCCGAAGCCGCGCGTACCTTGCCACGTCCGCCGGAATTGCTGTAATCGGGCAGCAGCGCGTTCGGCGTCTGGCCGCGCTGCCAGTAGCGCCGCAGGTAGCGGTAAATGGTCGGGTGGGACACGCCATGCAGCGCCGTGTAGTGGGCAATCAGCTGGCCGCGCTGGCGCGGGTCATAGATCTCCGGCTCGCGCCGGGTCAGGCCCTCGATGATGTGCCAGGCCCGGTCGCGCAGTTCCAGATGCTTGGCCGGCAGCGCGCTGCGCCCCTGCAGCACCAGATACGGGTCCGTCAGCAGGCGGTGCGCGCGGCCCGCCGTCAGATCCGCCAGCAGCGTCGCCAGCGCCACCTGCTCCACCTCGGCCGAGGTGGCGGCAACGTCGAACACGCAGGCGCGCCCCTGCTCCGGCGCGATCCACAGGATGCGCACCGTGCGTGGCGTGGGATGCCGGTAATGCAGAAGGTCGTTCCGCAACAGCATCAGCTCTCCTTCCTTTTCGCTATGTGTCGTACCAGATGGCGAAAGATCAATGCAAAAATCAGGCCAGTTGCTGTCAGCCGGGGGACTGCCCTCTGCAGCGCGTCACACAGGGCGCAGAAACGACAAGGCCACCGCATTCGGTGGCCTTGTTTTGGTGCAGCGCAGCAGACCTGCCGCACCGGCAGCGTGCGCGTCATTGCGTAGTATTACGCAGCGCCGCGCAGCATCCGCTCAGTGGGTCTGCCGCAGACGTTCAATACGACTTGCCGCCTTTGGCTGGGGGCTTGCCCTTGCCTTTGGCGCCCGGTGCCGGCTTTTTCGGCGGGGTCGACTTGGTGCTTTCCGGCGGCATGCGGTCGGCATGACTGATGCGCAGTTGCGCACCGCCGACCCAGACCTTGCCGAGGTGTTTGAACAGGTCGTCCGGCATCCCCTGCGGCAGTTCCAGCATCGAATACGTATCAAAGATTTCGATGCGGCCGATATGCTTGGCCTCCAGCCCCGCCTCGTTGGCGATGGCGCCCACGATATTGCTCGGCGTGGCCGCGTGGTTGCTACCGACTTCGATGCGGAATGCGCTCATCGGCAACAGCACCTTGGCGGGCTTGTCCTTTTTCTTCTTGGCCGGTTCCGGCGAGTCGATGAACTCGACGCGCTCGACGTGCTGCACCGCCTTGGCCAGCGGCGACGCTGCCGGTGCGGCTTTCTTCACCAGCGGAGCCGGGATCGGCGCCGATGGCGCTGCCGCTGCCGGCGTATCGCCATCGCGGCTGATGCGCAGCGCCTGGCCAGCCACCTTGATGCTGCCGATATGGTCGATCACATCGGCCGCCAGGTTATCCGGCATATCGAGCACGCTGTAGTCATCATAGATTTCGATGCGGCCGATGAACTTCGAATCGATACCGCCTTCGTTGGCAATCGCGCCCACGATATTGCCCGGCTTGACGCCGTGCTGGTAACCGACTTCGATACGGAAGGTTTGCATGCCCGGATCGGCAGCGCGCAGCACGCGTTCCTTTTTCGGGAAACGGTCGCTGCGTTCGGCGCGTTCGGCACGCTCAGGACGCTCGCCACGGTCAAAGCGCTCGGCGCGTACCGGACGCTCGCTGGTAGCGCGGGCCGGACGCTCTTCCCAGGCCGTGACCTGTTTTTTATCCAGCAGCAGCGGCACATCGCCGCGTGCCATCTTGGCCAGCGCGGCCGCGATCTCGATGGCCGGCACATTCTGTTCGCGCTCGAAGTCCTCGATCAGCGACTGGAACTGCTCCAGCTCACCCTGCGCCAGCGTCTCGCTGATCTGCGACTTGAACTTGGCGATGCGGACATCGTTGACGGCCTGGATGGTCGGCAGTTCCAGTGGGCTGATCGGCTGGCGGGTCGAGCGCTCGATCATGTTCAGCAGGCCGCGTTCACGCGGCGTAATGAACAGGATCGCCTCGCCGCTGCGGCCGGCGCGGCCGGTACGGCCGATACGGTGGGTATAGCTTTCCGGATCATGCGGCACATCGTAGTTGACCACGTGGCTGATGCGCTCCACATCCAGACCACGGGCCGCGACGTCGGTCGCCACCAGAATATCGATCTTGCCTTCTTTCAGCTGGGCGATGGTGCGTTCGCGCTGCGCCTGCTGGATATCGCCATTGATGGCAGCGGCCGCGAAACCGCGCGCCTGCAGCTTGCTGGCCAGTTCCTCGGTACCGAGCTTGGTGCGCGAGAAGATGATCATGCCGTCGAAATTCTCGGCTTCCAGAATGCGGGTCAGTGCGTCCAGCTTGTGCATGCCCGACACCAGCCAGTAGCGCTGGCGGATATTGCCGTTGGTGCCAGTCTTGGCCGCCACGGTGACTTCCTTCGGATTGCGCAGATAGGTATTCGCGATGCGGCGGATGGCCGACGGCATGGTAGCCGAGAACAGCGCGGTCTGGCGGCTGTCCGGGGTCTCCTGCAGGATGCGTTCGACGTCGTCGATAAAGCCCATGCGCAGCATCTCGTCGGCCTCGTCGAGCACCAGCGTTTTCAGCTTGGACAGATCGAGCGAGCCCTTATCGAGGTGATCGATGACGCGGCCCGGAGTGCCGACCACGACGTGCACACCGCGGCGCAGCGCCGACAATTGCGGGCCGTAGCTCTGGCCGCCGTAGATCGGCAGCACATGGAAGCCCGGGATATGCGCGGCATAAGTCTGGAACGCCTCCGCGACCTGGATCGCCAGTTCACGGGTCGGCGCCAGCACCAGCGCCTGCGGGGTGGTCTGTTTGATATCGATGCGCGACAGGATAGGCAGCGCGAAAGCGGCGGTCTTGCCAGTACCGGTCTGGGCCTGGCCCAACACGTCCTGGTTCTCCAGCAGCAAAGGAATGGTCGCGGCCTGGATCGGCGACGGCGACTCATAGCCGACGTCCTTCAGCGACTGGATCAATGGCGCGCTCAGGTTCAGGTCAGAAAAGGTAATTACGGGGGAAACGGGGGATGCAGACATGGCGTCACTCACAAGTATGTTCGAATCGCCTAATTGCGAAAGAAATTAACCTCTAGTTTACTCCCTCTCAGCCCGCCCCACCCAATTCCCCCCAAAAAACCCCAAAACCGGGGTCAGGTCTGCCAATCGCTCAAAAAATGCCAACCGGCATTTTCTGACGAACAGGAAGACCCGATCCCGGTATTTTCTTGTGCGACGCGGATTGATTATTTGGCGGCGACTGCTGGTGCTGCTGGTGCTGCTGGTGCTGCTGGGGCTGCTGGAGCTGCTGGGACTGCTGGTACTGCTGGTGGAACTGCTGGTGCCGCTGGTACGGCAGGCGCGGCGGCAGTCTTGGCGGTCTCGGCCGGCTTGGCTTTATGATGCGTCACCTTGGCTTTAGCATCCTTATGTTCAGCTTTGACTTCCGCCTTGGCTTCAGGCTTGGCTTCCGCTTTGGCTTCCACGGCTGGTTTGGCGACGGCAGGCGCAGGAGCAGCGGCTGGGGTTTGGGCAAAGGCGGCGGTAGCGAACAGGCCGGCGATCAGGGAAGCGATGATTTTTTTCATGATGAGATGTCCTATTCTGAGGTTCGGCGTCGGGATCATTCCCGTGTCGCATGAGCAGAAAACGGACCGCAACCCTGCTGAGTTGACGCTGATTACAATGTCTTACCGGCAATTACATCTGCTTACAAGCGCCGAGGAAATGCAATTTGGCATTTTATGAGCGATTGGCAGACCTGACCCCGGTTTTGGGCCCCGCTTTGGGGCGGCGGCTTAGTGGGGTTTGACGTCGTCTTTGAGGGCGGCGAGGGCCATGGTTTCGACCAGGCCGGGGGCTAGCAGTTTTAGCCAGCGGCCCAGCTTGCCCTTGGCGGACATCACGACTTCGCGCCGCCGCGCTTGCATGCCGGCGATGATCAGGCCGGCACACGCGGCGACTGGCATCGCTTTGTCTTCCTTCAGGCTGCTGCTGCCCAGCGCGCCGCCCGCTGCGTTGAAGCCGCGGTGCCGGATCTGGGTCGCCACCACGCCGGGATAGGCCAGCGTGACGCTGACGCCAGCCCCCTTCAGTTCGGCCCGCAACGCTTCGAAGAAGCCGCCCATCGCGAATTTGGTGGCGCTGTAGGCGGTGCGGCCCGGCACCCCGACCAGCCCAGCCAGCGAAGAGACGGCGACAATGCGGCCGCGCGCTTGCTTCAGATACGGCAGCGCGGCGTGCGTGCACCAGACGCTGCCCCATAAATTGATACGCATCAGTTCTTCATACCAGCTGAGATCGCTCACCTCTTCCAACAGCGCATGCGCGGAGCGGCCGGCGTTGTTGACCAGCACGTCGATGCGGCCAAAGCGCGCCACCGTCGCCGCAATCAGCGCCTGGCACTGGGCCTGCTGGCCGACGTCGGTCGGCACCACCAGCGTCTGCGCACCGGCCGCCGCACAGTCGGCCGCGACCGCTTGCAACGCCGCCTGATTGCGCGCGGCCAGTACCAAGGCCACGTTCGCGCCGCTGCGGTGGGCCAGTTGGCGCGCCATCTCGGCGCCGATGCCGTCGGAACTGCCGGTGATGATGATGACTTGCATGGTTCCCCTCCATCTAATTGTTGTAGCACAGATGCTAACCGATCCCGAAACGATGCAGTAAGATAGCCGCTCGCTTGATGCTTAACCTATGGAGCCTGTATGTCTTGTTCGCGCCTTCCCCTGCTGGCCCTCGCCGCCAGCCTGACCGTGGCCGGCCACCACGCCGCCGCCCAGCAAACCCCGACCGTCCGTGAGCTGCCCTTGCGCGCCCATCTGGCGTTTCTGGCCGACGATTTGCTCGAGGGGCGCGGTACCGGCCAGCGCGGTGGCGACCTCGCGGTGCGCTATCTGGAAACCCAGGCCGCACTGATCGGCCTGCAACCGTTGCCGGGCGGTGGCTATCGCCAGCCGGTGCTGTTCGAGGGCAGCAAGCTGCTGCCCGCTAGCTCGGTACAATTTGTCGCCGGCGGCCAGACGCTGGCGCCCGTCACCGGTCAGGACATCGTGTTCGGCACCGCCAGCGGCAAGACCAGCGTGTCGCTCGACGCGCCACTGGTGTTCGTCGGCTATGGCGCCCGCGCCCCGGAGGAACACTGGGACGATTACAAAGGCCAGGACATGAAGGGCAAGATCCTGGTCATGATGGTCAACGATCCGCAACCCACGACCGAGGAACCAAATCGCTTCGCCGGCAAGGCTTATACCTATTACGGCCGCTGGCTGTACAAGTTTGAAGAGGCAGTACGCCAGGGCGCAGCCGGGGCGCTGCTGATCCATACGCTGCCGTCGGCCTCGTATCCATGGAGCGTGCCCGCCAATGGTTTCAGCCACGAGCGCTTCCATCTGGCCGGCGCCGGCAATCCGCTCGAGGGCTGGATCAGCGAGGACATGGCGCGCCAGCTGTTCGCCGCCAGCGGCCATGACCTCGACCAGCTGCGCGCGCAGGCCGAACGGCGCGATTTCCAGCCGGTCGCGCTGAACGCCCAGCTGCAGGCCAAGGTGCACAGCGTGATCCGGCCAGTGACCCAGTACAACGTGGCCGGCATCGTGCCGGGCACCGATCCGCAGCTGAAACAGCAGGCCGTGATCTATTCGGCCCACTGGGACCACCTCGGCATCGATGACAACGCCCCCAACGATGGCAAGGACCATATCTGGAACGGCGCCATCGACAACGCCTCGGGCGCGGCCGCGCTGCTGGCCATGGCGGCCGAGGCGGTCAAGCACCCGGCCCGCCGTAGCCAGCTGTTCCTGTGGCCGGCCGCCGAGGAGCAGGGCCTGATCGGCAGCGCCGCCTATGTCGCCAAACCGCTGTGGCCGCTGAACCAGACGGCTGCCGACCTGAATCTGGACAGCCTGAATTTCGTCGGCGTGACGCGCGATATCGGCGTGGCCGGTGCCGAACGCAGCAGCCTGTACCAGACTGCCGCCCAGGTGGCCAAGGGCATGGGCCTGAAACTGGCGCCCACCATCCCCGACCTGTCAGGCGCCTATTTCCGCGCCGATCACTTCAACTTCGCCAAGGCTGGCGTGCCCGCCTTCAACGTGGGCTCGGCCGTGTTCTCCGGCGACGGCCATTTCGAATTCGCGCACGACCATGAGCACAGCAGCGCGCGCATGGTGGCCTTCAAGCAGGACTACCACCAGGTCAGCGATGAATACCACGCCGACTGGGATTTGTCGGGCATGGTGCAGCAGGCCCAGTTCACGCTCAACCTCGGGTATGCGGTCGCCAATGGCAAAGCCATGCCAAGCTGGAAGGCCGGCGACGCCTTCGGCAAAGTCAAGCGTTAATCCACAGCAACGATATGCCAGCGGCGGGTCACCGAAAGCGCCTATAATTTCATCAGGCAATTTCCGGTGACCCTATGAATTCGACAAAGTTGACGCGCACGCTCACGCTGTGCTGCAAGATGGTGCTGGCCCTGTTCTGGCTGGCGGCAGGCGAGGTACTGGCACAGGGCGGCAACTTCAACGGCGGCGCGGTCAGCGGTTGTACCTACACCGCGTCCAGCCAGAGCTATAGCTGCGCCGCACTGCCGCTGGCCAACTATAACGACAGCATCGCCATCGCCAGCGGCTATACGGTGGTGGTCAGCTCGACGATCGACTTCGGCTACAACCATGCCTTGCAGATGAGCGGCACGGCCAAGCTGCAGAGCAGTGGCGGCAACCTCGACATCGGCGACATCAACCCGTCCAATCTGCAAATCAGTGGCGGCTCGCTGGTCGCCAGCGGCAATTTCAAGATCGGCGCCCAGGCCCAGACCATCACCGCCAATGTGACGGCCGGCAGCCTGAGCATCGGCAGTGGCTCCACCACCAAGATCACCGGCTCGCTGACCACTACCGGTACCGCGACGCTGGCCTCCCATGTCACCATCGTCGGCCCGATCACGGCCACGACGATCACCACCGGCTCGCCCGTCAATCTGACCGGCAATATCACCGCCAGCAACAGCTTCCAGCTTTCCTCGGGCAGCTATGTGGTCGGCAACATCAGCGCGCCCCAGGTCACCATTGACCCTGCATCGTCTACCGTCACTGGCAATATCGTGGCCTCGACCAAGATTGAAGTCGGTTCCGGTAGCAAGTTGACCGGCGACATTACCGGCGGCGACATGAAGATCAATCCCTCCAGCGTGGTCGTCACCGGCAACGTGACCATGAGCGGCAAACTGGAAATGGGCTCGGGTGACACCATCACCGGCAACGTCGCGGCGAACGAAGTCAAAATGAATGACTCCAGCGGCTATATCGGTGGGAATGCGCGGATCACGAACAAAATTGAAATCGGCTATGCTGGTCGGGTCGGCAAAACCATCACCTGCGTCAACGGCAGTGGCTGCAGCTGCGTGGTAAACAACAGCGGCTACAACTCAGCGCCGAATGCTCCCGTGTGCGGCGCGGCGGCAGCCAGCGGCCCCGATCACATCCTGATCACCCACGGCGGTACTGGCCTGACCTGCCAACCACAGAGCGTCACGCTGACCGCCTGCGCCGACAGTGCTTGCAGCAGCACCTACAGCGGCAGCGTCACCGGCACGCTGCAGCCAGGCGGCGCCAGCTTCACCATCAATGGCACCGGCAGCGGCACCGTGGCGCAGAGCACGGCTGGCAGCGCCACGCTGTCAGCCACCAGCAGCAGTGTCACCAACAGCAGCACATGCCAGCGCACCAGCGATAGCAGCAGCAGTTGCAGCATGAGCTTCGCCACCGCCGGCCTCGATTTTGCCGTACCCGACCACCTGTCCGAAACCGCCACCGGCTTCACGCTGCGCGCCCTCAAGCAGGGCACCGCCAGCACCGCCTGCGTGGCGGCACTGGCGAATACCACGCAAACCGTCACCTTCAATTGCGGCTATGTGAATCCGTCCACGGCCAATCCCAGCTACCCGTCGCCGCTGCGCCTCAACGGCACTGCGCTGGGCAGCAGTGCCAACGCCGCCTGCAGTGCCGGCGGCGCCAGTGTCAGCCTGGCCTTCGACGCCAATGGTCAGGCCACGCCGACCCTGCTGTATGACGATGTCGGACAGGTCAGCCTGAATGCCAGCATGACGCTGGCCGGCGCCGGCACGCTGACCGGCAGCGACAGCTTCATCGTGGCCCCGGCCAAATTCCTGTTCACCATCAAAAAAGGCAGCCTCACCAATCCGGCGGCAGCCGATGCCAGCGGCGCCGTCTTCATCGGCGCCGGCCAGACCTTCACCGCCACGCTGGCCGCCGTCAACGCCATCAACGGCACTACCTACAACTTTGGCCGCGAAAGCAGCCCCGAAGGCTTCAGCATCCGCCAGTCGCTGGTGGCGCCAGCCGGCGGCGTCAATCCGGGCGTATCGGCCAGTTTCGATGCCATGACCAATGGTTCAACCACCAAGGATATGTATTTCAACGAAGTCGGCATCTTCAACTTCACCGCCAACCTGCTCAACACCAGCGGCTATCTGGGCGCTGGTGCCGCCAACTTCAGCACCACCGGCAGCATCAATGTGGGCCGCTTCATCCCCGACCATTTCAACACCGCGCTAAGCAGCACGCTGCTGATGAACTGCATCAGCGTCACCGGTGTCAGCAAGCCCTGCCCGGCGCCGAACGCCAGCGGCACCTTCCTGTACGCGCGCCAGCCGTTTGATAGCAGCGTCACCGCCTACAACGCCAACAATGGCATCACCGCCAATTACACAGGGGCGTTCGCCAAAGCCATCACGCTGTCGGCCTGGAATGCGGCCGGCACCAATCTGCCGGCCGACCAGAATCCGCCCGTGACGCCGAGTGGCAACAACATCGTCTGGAAAACCACGGCCGGCGCAGCGCCACTGGCAGCGGCCAACGGTATCGCGGCCGCCGATTTCAGCGCCGGCGTGGCCAACAGCGCCACCCGTAGCAGCGACGGCCATCCCGAATACGATTTCGCCAACATCTACCCGGCCGCCAACAGCCTGATCGCCGCCCCCGTCAGCCTCTACCTGCGCGCCCTCGATACCGACGGCGCCAGCTCGCTGCGTACGCCACAGGCGGGCGAGGCCATCGTCAGCATGGTCAGTGGCCGGCTGCTGGTCGACAATGCCTATGGCGCGCTGACCTCCGGCATGCCGGTACGGGTGCGGGCCCAGTTCTGGAACGGCAGTGCATACATCGCCAACCCGGCCTACAATAACAGCGCCGGGGTGGCACTGACAGGCAAGGTCAGCTTCAGCAACTGCACCCCTAAGGGGGGCAGCAGCGGCGCCTGTGGCAGCACGCCGGCCATTCTGTCGGGTGCCGTACTGAGCTTTAGCGGCGGTCAGGGCAGCTTCAACGTGACACCGCTGACGGCCGCCGGCAGCGCCGACGTCGCCGTCAACCCCTTGGTGTATCTGCCCAGCACCACCGGCCGCGCCACCTTCGGCGTCTACCGTGCCGGCCCCGTGGTGTATTTGCGCGAAGTATTTTAAACACACTCTTTCATTGTTCAGGAACTCACCATGACCACCACCTCCAGCTGGATCAGCATCACCACCGACGATGGCAATTTCGATGCCTACCTGGCGTTGCCACGCGGTGGCCGCGGCCCCGGCATCGTGCTGCTGCAGGAAATCTTCGGCGTCAATGAACACATCCGCGCCGTCGCCGACCAGTATGCGGCGGACGGCTATGTGGTGCTGGCCCCCGACCTGTTCTGGCGGCAGGGCGCGCACATCGAACTCGGCTACGAAGGCGCAGACTGGCAACGCGCCGTGCAACTGATGCAGGCCACCGATGTCGAGCAGGCCCTGCGCGATATCGCCGCCACCGCGCAGGCCTTGCGCGCACTGCCCGCCTGCAGCGGCGAGAAAATTGCTTCGATCGGCTTCTGCTTCGGCGGCCGCCTGTCTTACCTGACGGCCGCCAACGGCGTGGTCGATGCGGCCGTGGCCTATTACGGCGGCGGCATCCAGAACGCGCTCGAGCGCGCCAGCCACATCAAGGTGCCGATGGTGCTGCACTTCGGCGCCAAGGACC
>JBGSBQ010000058.1:0-12178 GCA_041730475.1 Sphingomonadaceae bacterium | reverse complement strand
GGCGTGGTTTACTTATGCACAAATCGCGTTAGCAAGAAAATTCGTGAATTCTTTTCGCGTGCTTTTGTGCGAGATTGCAAGTCATTGATTTTATGAGGTTTTTATTTTGCCTGTTGGACGGGCAGTTTGTCGAAACCCGCGCCATTACTGGCCTTCTGGCTTGTCAATGGGGGCTTGTCCACAAAGATATCCACAGTCACTGTGGATATCCGGAAAAAGGCTGCAAAATCCGGCACTTAGCGCCGCCGTGTCAGGCTGGGGCCGAACGTTGGGCGACGATGGCGGCGGTATTGCGCGAAGTTGGCCGAAAATAACTACTGTATGCGCAAACAGTGGTTTTACTGCAGCGGCACTTTCAAGGGTTGCATCACGCTGCCGATGATGATGTAGCGCGCCGGCGCGCCGGGCTCGGCAGGTGCAGCCGCCACGGTCGCCCGCAGCCGTACTTCCTGGCCATCGCGACGCCATGCGCTGACGACGTCGGTCCATGCTTCACCGGCCGCCAGTGCTTGCAAGGCGTCGCTGAGCTGGTCGTGCGGATAGGCGCCCGGATGCAGCAGGTGCGGGTCGCCGCCCAGTAATTCATCGCGGTGGTACTGGAATACGCTACACAGCTTGTCGTTGACCTGGCTGATCTTGCCCTTGGTATCGAGACTGAACATGATGGCGTGCTGGTCCAGCACCGCCAGCTGCTGGCTGGCCTGCGCCAGTTGGCCCTGCACGGCGCGCAACTTGCGGTCGGCGGTTTCCAGTCCGGCATAGGCGCGCAGCGACGATATCACCGTGGTGAACAGCTTGCGCGTGGTCAGGTCGGTCTTGCACCAGAAATCATTGATGTCGTAATCCAGGATAATGCTGTGCTCCAGCGCCTGGCCGGGCTGGCCGGTACGCAACACGATGCGGACCAGATCGTTGTGCAGCGTGTCGCGGATCTGACGCGCCACCTGCAGCCCGGCATCGCTGGTTTCCATAATCACGTCCAGCAGGATCAGCGCAATGTCCGGGGTGTTGCGCAGCATGGTCAGCGCTTCTTCGCCGCTGTAGGCGTGCAGGAAGCTCAGGCGGCGTCCCTGAAAGCAGGCGTTGCTGAGTGAAAATTTGGTGACCACGTGGACATCGACGTCGTCGTCCACGATCAGCACTTTCCATGGCGCCAGCGCTGGCGCGGCAGCGGCGGCGGCCGCCGTGCCTTTGCCGGGCGCGGCAGCGTCGTCTTCGATCATCCAGTCAGTGCTATCGTTGTCGTTCTGGTTCATGCAGGTTCCCGCAGCTGGTTCTCGAGTGACATTATTCCTTGCCGTTACTTTTGTCAAAGAATTCGGTCCGGGATGATACTAGTTGTAGTTATACACAGAAAAATATTTTTCCGGTACCGCAAAATTTTTTTAGCGCCACAAACGCGCTAGTTGTAAGTGTTTGATTTTAAACGTCTAAATTTGTGCCTCTCGAATGGGCAATTTGTTGAAACCCGCACCAATACTAGCGTTCTCGGCTGTCAAGAGGCAGTTACCCACAACCTTATCCACAATTGATGTGGATATCTGTAAAAAAGGCTTTAAAAACGGCAGTTTAAGGCCTGTTGTTGAGAAAATGGATCGCGCACAGGCCGATTTAGCCACTGAGTTCCTTTAGTTTGTGTAATTCTGCCAGAAAACGCTGACAGGCGAGGTCTGGCGGCCAAGGTTCCCATCCGACGCCGCCGTACAGCGCTTGCAGCGGATCCACCAGCAAGGGCTGGGCGCGGATCTTCAGCGTGCGCCTGACCTCTGCTGCCGACCAGCCGGCCACATGCACGGCTTCGCTGGCGGCGGCCAGGCGGTCGGCCTGTTTGTGGCGCGCATGTTCGCGCGCGCTCCACGGCGGCAGGCCATAGCGCAGGAACACGGCCTGTTGCAGGCGCTGGCTGAGTTCGCTGAACGCGGGCCCCAGGAAGGGTTTCAGCGGCGAGATGCAATCGAAGCCCAGCAAGCCTTCCTCGGCATCATGCAGCAGTTCGCGCAATTGCAGCAACGGCGCCAGCTGGCCGCCGGCGGCGCTGCGCCGCAGTACCATCACCGTCAGCGAGTGCTGCGCCACGGACAGCGGGCGCGGCCAGGCCGAATGGCCGCCCCAGCGGTAGGTGCGGGCCAGTCCCAGCGCGAGGTCGGCATCGTCCCAGTCGAACGGGGTGGGGTCGAGCAAGTCCAGCCGCTTGTGCGACGGCATGCGGACCCAGGCGCGGTTGTCAGCGGGCAGGCTGGCCATCATGACTCTCCTTGGCGGTGCGGCGAATGTCAGCCATGCTACACGGAAGCGGCGGCGCCGCGCAGGTCGACACAGGCTTGCTGCAGCGCCTGCTCTAGCGCAGGCAAGGCTTGCGCAATCGCTTGCCGCTCAGCGTTGGCCGCCAGCACCTCGAGTTCATGGCTCAGCGTGTGCAGCTGTGAGCAGCTCAGGTAGCTGGCGCTGCCCTTGAGCGCGTGGAAGGCGGCGGCGGCGGCCGGCAGATTGCCTTGCGCCAGCGCTTCGCGCGCCAGTGTCAGCCGGCGTGGCGCCTCGCTGAGGAAGGCCTGCGTGATCCGTTCCAGATGCGACGGCGACAGCCCGGCCAGCGCTACGATATAGACCGGCTGCGGCCCGCTGCCGTTGGCGGGCGGGACGCCGAACTGTTGCGCCAGTGCGCGCTCGGTGTCGCTGGCCGTGTCGCCTGCGGCGCGGCGCCCGGCGTTGGTCGGCTGCAGCAAGCGGCCCCGGCTCAGATGGCGGGCAATGACTTTTTCCAGCGCATCGAATAACAGGCGGTCGTCGACCGGCTTGCTGAGGAAGCTGTCCATGCCGACCGCCAGATAGCTGGCGCGGTCATGGTCGCTGGCATTCGCGGTCAGTGCGATGATGGGGACGCTGGCGTCGCGGACCTGATAATCCTCATTGCCGCCGGCGCGTATCATGCGGGTGGCCTGTTCGCCATCCATCATCGGCATGCGGCCATCCATCAGCACCAGATCGTAGTCGGCCTGACTGAGCGCATGCAGCGCCTGCAGGCCGTTCTCGACAATACGAACCTCGTGGCCCATGTTTTCCAGCAGGGTGCAGACGATGATCTGGTTGGTGCGGACGTCTTCGGCGCACAGTACGCGCAGGCGGTACGCATGCTGTTCCTGGCGCGGCAGCAGAATGTCGCTGGACGGTGGTGCCCCGAGCGCCAGCGCTAGCGTGACGCTGAAAATCGCGCCTTCGCCGAGCCGGCTGTCGACCGCGATGGTGCCGCCCATCAGCTCGACCAGCTCCTTGCAAATCGCCAGGCCCAGACCGGTGCCGCCATAGCGCCGTGTGGTCGAGTGATCGGCCTGTTCAAACTTCTGGAACAGGCGCTGCAGCGCGTCGGCCGGGATGCCGGGGCCGGTGTGGGTGATGTCGAAGCTGACGCTGGGGCGGCCGTCGATGGTCAGCAGCGCCGAGGCGTCGAGCCGCACTTCGCCGCGGTCGGTGAACTTGATGGCGTTGCCCAGCAGGTTAAGCAGGATCTGGCGCAGCCGGGTCGGGTCGCCCTGCACATAGCGCGGCAGGTCCGGCGCCAGTTCGCAGCGCAGCAGCAGGCTCTTGGCGTCGGCCTGCGCTTGCAGGATGGCGATGGCGTCGTCGATCAGGGCCACCAGATCGAAATCAACCGACTCGATGGTCAGGCGGCCGGCATCGATCTTGGAAAAATCGAGGATGTCGTTCAGGATGGCCAGCAGGGCTTCGCTGTTTTGCAGGCCGATGCGCAGGTATTCTTCGGTGCGGCCCCGCACGGTCTGGTCGCGTAGCGCAAATTTCAGCATGCCGATGACGCCGGCCAGCGGGGTGCGGATGTCATGGCTCATCGCCGACAGGAAATCAATGCGGTGCCGGCTGACGATTTCGGCCTGTTCCTTGGCCTCGCTGAGCTCGGCCGTGCGTTCCTGCACCCGTTGTTCCAGATTGTCGCGCAGCAGGCGGATCTGGTCGGCCAGTGCAAAGGCCAGCAGCACGCCATCGAGTGTGCCGCCCAGCAGCGTCAATAATTGCGCGTTCTCGACCACGGCCGGGATCAGGCCGATGTTCGCCGGCAGTATCAACAGGGCGGGCAGCATCAGCGCGACGAAGCCGAGCACGAAGAAGCGCGCCGGCTGGTAGCCGCGCCGCCACACCACGATGCCCGAGACCAGAGCCAGCATCATCCACAACGCAATGACGATGGTGGCCAGCGTGTGGGCATAGCTGAGCGCCAGCCAGCAGCTGGGCAGCAGCAGCAGCGGCAGGATCAGATTGATGCGGCTGAGGCGATGCAGCGTGGGCGCATGCTGTGCCAGCCGCAGGAAGGTGGTGTAGAACAAGGTGCTCAGCACCGGCAGCAGGAAGAAACCGACATAGTGCCAGTGCAGGTCGTACCAGCCGGCCACGTCGGTGCCGAGATGGAAGGTCAGGCCCCAGGCCACGCCATAGCACAGCACATACAGTGCGTAATACAGCGAGGCGCGCTCCCGGGTGAAGCTGTAGATGAAAAAATTGAAGATTGCCAGCGCAGCCAGCGCGCCGAGGGCGCCGATCACCAGCACGTTCTCGCGGGCGGCCAGACGCTGGTACTGCGGTCGCGGCACCAGCTGGAACAGCGGGGTGCGGGCATAATAGGGGCTGGAGAAGCGCAGCAGGATGCGGTAGCGCTGGCCGGGCTGCAGTTCGATGTCCTTGCCGTAATGCAGCATGTAGTCGTGCGCGGCGCGGTAGCCGGAGGTCAGCGTGCGCACGCTGCCATCGTCGCCATAGATACGGATGTCGATCTGCTCGATCAGGGTATCGCTGGGATCGATAACCCAGTCGCTGCGCCCGCTATCGTTGCGCAGTTCGGTATATAGCCAGTAGTCGCCACCCAGCAGATCGACCTTGGGGGCGCGGGTCAACTGTGCCAGCAGCGCTGGCAGGCCGGCGGCAGCGGCCGGGAAGGCCGCGCCGGCGCCATGGTATAGCTGGCCGCGCGCCGCCAGATCCAGCGTCTGTCCGGCCTGCAGCGTGGCGCTGGCCGCCATCGAGCGTCCCGGCAGCAGTGCCAGCAGCGGCAGCACCAGCAGCACCAGCAGCACCAGCAGCAGGCCGTTGCAGTGCTGGCGCAAGGCGGAACAGACGGGACGGCCAGAACGCATGGGGCGGGCTTTCTTGTCGAGGGTGGGTTGCACTGGAGCTATTTTAATCGACATCGTGACCCGGCCGCCATGGCCGCCGTCGAGGGCGGCAGGTATCATGGCGGTTTTGTTTGCGAGGACGCGCTGTGTTACTGACGCCGGAACAATGTGCGGGCTTTTTGTCCGCCGCCCTGCTAATTACCCTGTCCCCCGGGCCGGACAACCTGATGGTGCTGAGCGTGGGCATGGCGCGCGGCCGTCGCCAGGGCATGGCATTTGGCCTCGGTTGTGCGCTGGGTTGCCTCAGCCATACGGTACTGGCTGCACTCGGCGTCAGTGCCTTGCTGCGCGCTTCGCCGCTGGCCTTCACGGCCTTGAAAGTGGCCGGTGGCCTGTATCTGGTGTGGCTGGGCATCGGCGCGCTGCGCAGCAGTGGCGCGACCCGGGTCGCTGGCAGCGGCGCCTTGCCGGAACAGGCGCTGGGCCGGCTGTTTGCCAAGGGCTTGCTGGCGAATGCCATCAACCCCAAGGTGGTGTTGTTTTTCCTGTCGTTCCTGCCGCAGTTCGTGCTGGCCGAGCGCGGCGATGCCAGCTGGCAGACGGCGCAACTGGGCCTGCTGTTCACGGCGCAGGGGGTGCTGCTGTTCGGCTTGCTCGGCTATTTTTCCGGCACCGTGGGCAGCTGGATTAACCGCCATCCGCGCGCCGGCCTGTGGCTGGACCGTGGCGCCGGTGCCATTTTCGTCGGCCTCGGGCTGCGCCTGATGGTGGCGCGCTAGGGTCAGAAGGTCAGGTCGCGTGTATCGGCCAGTTCGATGCGGTTGCGGCCGGCGTTTTTGGCGCGGTACATGGCGCCATCGGCCTGTGCCAGCATCCATTCGGCGCTGGCCGGGTCCTGCTCGGACAGCATCACCAGACCGCCGGAGAAGGTATAACGCAGGCCGGGCGCCAGCTGGTCCAGCGGCGCTTGCGCCAGTTGCTCCATGATGCGGCGCAGCACGAACAAGGCTTCGTCGCTATGCGTTTCCGGCAGCAGCAACGCAAATTCTTCGCCGCCCAGGCGGCCCAGCACATCGACCGCGCGCAAGTGCTGGCGCAGGAAGCTGGTGAAGTGGCGCAGCACCTGGTCGCCGCCGGCATGGCCGTAGCGGTCGTTGATGCCTTTGAAATGATCCAGATCCAGCATCGCCAGACACAGCGGATGATGGTAACGGCGTGCGCGTAGCAGTTCGCTGTCCAGTACGGACAAGAACTGGCGCCGGTTGGGCACCCCCGTCAGCTCATCCGTATGGGCCAGCCGTTCCAGTTCGCCCTGTGCTGCCAGCAATTCCAGTTCGACCTGCTTCTGGTGCGTGACGTCGGAACATAGCATGACCAGTTCGCCGCCCGCATGGACTTGCTCGGTCAGCAGCAGCCAGCGGCCATCGACCAGGTCGACCTCAAATGAGCGGAAGCGGGCAGAGCGGTGCTTGCTGTTGACCAGTGCCAGCCATTCCGGCAGCGTGGCGGCCTGGATCCGTGGGCCAGTGCCCTGCACATACACATGTTCCATCAGGTCTGCATAGCTGCGCCCGACCATGGACTGACCGGGAAAACCAAACATGCCAGCGAAGGCGGGATTGTGGAACAGGAACAGGTTCAGCGGATCCAGCACGGCGATGCCGTTTTCGCTCAGCACGATGTCGCGCATCAACAGATCGGTGAGGGCGGCATTCGGGGGTGTGTCCATGGCTGGCTCCGGCAGGGTGATGCCAGCATAGTCCTGCCGTTGTGCAACTGTCAATCAGGCAATTTTGAAATAGGCGAGACTGTCATCAAGGCGTCATCTGCGACTGTCAGAATGGCCTTGCTCTTTCAAGTCTCTCCCGATTTGAAACCTTTTGCCCGCAGCGTTCGCTGCGGGCTTTTTTTTTATCGGGCGGGACCGGCCACGATGCTGAAGCGCAGTTCCAGCTGGTCTTGTACGGCCAGCGCTCCTCCCATGACGGAATAGGGCACCAGACCAAAGTCGGTCTGGCGCAGTTGCAGCGTGCCATCCACCAGCAGGCGGCCGTTGTGCTCGCGCAGCGTGACCGGCAGGGCCATCGTGCGGCGGACCCCATGCAGCGTGATGCTGGCCTGTAGCGGCTGCCCGACAGCCAGCCGCTCGGCGTGGATGCGCACCAGCGGGAAATGTTCGGCATCGAGCACCTTGACCAGCATGTTGCGGCGGGTACCAGCAATAGCATCGGCATCGGGCTGCGTATCGAGGCCGGCGATCTGGCGCAGTCCGGCTTCGTCGACGCTCATCTGGTCCAGCCGGAATTCAATATCCGTACTGTAACGCAGCAGGTCGACCCGGCCGCTCAGGCGACGGCTGGCGACCACGTGGTCGTGGCCGAAGCGCGCAAAGGCGCCGCCGCGTCGCACCGTGACCGCAATCAGCGAGGCGTCCGGATCGATCACCAGCTGGGCCGCGCCGCGCGCTACCAGGCGAGCCAGCGGATCGTCGACGGCCGGTATGCTGGCCGGTGCCGGCACTGGCAGGGCCACTGGCGCGGGCATGGGGGCTGGCACGGGCGTTGGCACGGGCGGCACAGCCGTGTCACGCAAGGGGCTGCAGGCGGCCAGCAGCACCAGCAGCAAGGACAGGGGGCGGACGCAAGCGCCGCAGGGGGACAGACGTGGTTTCATTGATTCCTGACAGGTTTGTGTTTGGTCATGGTGGCGTCATACAGGCAAGGTATTATGCGGTCGCTGGCCCTAGCGTGCTCCAGTTGGTCCCCAGTCCAAGCCGGCTAAGGATTTCACAAAGTACGACTCAGCAGGCTGGCCGGTGGCCTGAAACACCGGCACCATCACTCCCCACCGCCGCGCACCAGCGCCGGCGCATCCGAAACTTCGAATAGTTTCATTCCTTAATCAAGTCCTAAGCCTGTCGCGGCCGATCACTGGCACAGTGTCACCTGTAGCGCGCGGTTTGAACCGCGCGCCCGGTTGCCGGACCTTTACATCCGGCACAGATTCCGCCAGGCGGCCGTAGCGCCGCCGGCAGTCCCGACATCCCCACGCTTTCGAGCGTTTTTCGACCAGCCCCACCTCACGGTGCGGCTGGTTCTTTTTTTGTCAGCCAGCTATCGAGTTCGGGCAGGCTGCGCTGGCGCGCTGCAATCCGGTAGCGGATCGTGGCGATCGCTGCCAGCACGTCGCCGCGCGCCTCCGGCTCGAGGAATTTATAACTGTAGGCCTGCAAGGCGGTAATGGTCGCGGGGTCGGCCGAGGCTGCCGCCAGCTGGGCGAAATAGCGGCTCCATGAGGCGGCATCGACCAAGGGCTCGAGCTCGCTGCGGTGCTCCAGCGCGAACTGGAACGCCAGTTCCGGGTGCCGGGCGGCGACCCGGGCAATGATGGCGGCGCTGTCGGTGGCACCCGGCTCGCCGCTCAGGGCCAGCGTCAGCGCCCGGCGCGCCAGCGTGGGGTCATTGGCGGCGCCCAGCAGTTCGTACAGATCGCTTTTTTGCATGGCCGACGCTTCGCCCTTGGCCAGCGCGTGCAACTGCTCCCAGTGCGCCGGCGTGGCCTGTTCCGCCACCACGCTCAGCACCACGCGGCGCAGCGCAGCCGGCAGCGCCGGCGCCAGTTCATCGTCGCCGCGCTCGGCGGCCTTGAACAGGGTGGCAAAGTAGCGCCGCGCTTCCGTGATCACGGCACTGGCATTCACGCTGCTCAGCGCACCAATCAGCTCGGCGCGCAGGTTGGCCTGCGGTCCGCTGTCGTCACTGCCAGCCTGCCAGCCCAGCCGTGCCAGCTGCGGCGCCAGCCGCGCCTGCACATAGCGGTCGAAGCGCAGCTGTTGCTGCGGCTTGCCCTGGTAGGCGCGGTGCAGTTCACGGTAGACCGTGGCCAGCTTGCCCCAGACCTGTGGCGCGGCGCTGGCGGGCACCTGATCGGCCAGATCGAGGAAGCCGGCCAGCGGCTGGCGTCCGGCCTGCCCGAGGGCCCAGCTATCGGCCAGCAAGCCCAGCTGATCGATGGCGTCCAGCCTTTCGAAGCTGGCGGCCAGTGCGGCCAGCTCCCGTGGCCCGTACTGAGTGCGGTAATAGCCGGACTGGCCGGCGTTCAGCAGCACCGGGCCGCAGCCCGGCAGTGTCAGGCTGGCTCGGCCCGCGCTGACCAGCGCCGCGACCCGTGCGCCGCCCACCGTCTGGGCCTGCACCGGCACCCGCCATGTCAGCGGCTTGCGGTTCGGCTGGTCCTTGCTGAATTCTGCCTGCGTCAGCGTGACGCTGGTACGACCATCCTTGCACACCGGTTCGCCCACCTTCAGCAGCGGCACCCCGGGCTGCAGTGTGAAATCACGGGCGATGCCCAGCACCGGCTGGCCGGTAGTCTGCTCGATGGCGCGCCACAGGTCGTCCGACACGCTGCTGCCGTAGGCGTGGCGGCTGATGTAGGCGCGCACGCCGGCGCGCCAGGCGTCGGCGCCGACATGTTGCTCCAGCATGCGGATCACCGCTTCACCCTTCTGGTAGGTGATGCTGTCGAAGGCCTGATTGGCCTGTTCCACCGTCGCGATGGCCTGCACCACGGGATGGGTGGTAGCCAGCGCATCGAGTTCCATGGCCGCCTCGCGATTGCCGACCGTACTCAGTTCGACCCGCCATTCCGGGTGCAATCGGGTCGCGGTGAGGGTTTCCATCGATGACGCGAATCCCTCGTTGAGCCACAGGTCATCCCACCAGCGCATCGTCACCAGATCGCCAAACCACTGGTGGGCGATCTCGTGGGCGGCGGTCAGGAAGATTTGCTCGCGGTCGGACTGGGTGGCGCTGGCCGGGTCCAGCAGCAGCGCATTTTCAAAGGTGAAGATGGCGCCCCAGTTCTCCATCGCGCTGAAAAACGGATTGCGGCCAGGCGCGGCCACGTTGTCGAGCTTGGGCAGCGGATAGGGCAGGCCAAAATAGTCATTGAATTCGCGCAGTACGGCGCGTGACGCATCGAGCGCAAAGCGGGCCTGCGCCAGTGCGCCGCGCTGGGTCACGACGCCCAGTTCGGTATTGCCTTCGGTGACCGTGGCCCGTTCAAACTCGCCAGCCGCCACAAACAGCAGATAGGTCGACATCTTCGGCGTGGTCGCGAAACGCAGCCGCTGGCGGCCGTCGGCCAGCGCGATGCTGGTGGCGAGCGGCATGTTCGATACGCCCATCTGGCCGGCCGGTAACGTCAGTTCCAGTGCGAACGTGGCTTTGTACGCCGGTTCATCCCAGCAAGGGAGCAGGCGCCGCGCATCCGAATTTTCAAACTGCGTATACAGCGCGCGCTGGTCGACACCGTTGCTCTGGTAGTCGAGCGCGAACAGGCCGTTGGCCTGGGTGCCAATGCTGCCGCTGTAATCGATCTTCAGCTGGTACTGGCCGGCCGCCAGCGGATGCAGGAAATGGATGCTGGCGGTCTGGGCAGCAGCATCCACGTCGATCCGGCTGGCTGCCTGCGGCGGCTGGCCCGGCCCGGCGCTGATCATGGCCCCGGCAAAATTCAGGTCGGCCGCGTTCAGCGTGATCATATTGGTCGGCTGCCGCAGTTCCAGTGCGATGGTGACGCTGGCCTCAAAACTCAGGTGCGCGGCGTCGGGTACCAGCGACAGCGCGTAATGGCTGGGGATGGCCGTGCGCGGCAACTGGGTCGGTGTGGCGGCGCTGCTGGCGTCGCTGCTGCTACCCACGCTGAGCTGGGTCTGGGCCTGGATGGTGCCGGCGCCGGCGCTTGCCGCCGGCATGCTGGCCAGCGTGCCAGCGGCCAGCGCCAGGATCGCGCCTGAAATTACACTACGGGACATGCCTTACCTTTCGACGCCGGTGACTATGGTTCAGCATGCAATCTACGGGCATCGCCGGGGCTTGTCAACGGCAGCGGCACGGGCAGCGAAACAGGTTTATGATCCGGATACCCGATAATTCTCGCCGAGGCCAACCATGATAGACCTGTACACCGCCGCCACGCCGAATGGCCATAAAATCTCCATCATGCTGGAAGAACTGGAGCTGACCTACACCTTGCATGCACTGGAACTGGCGCAGGGCGAGCAGAAGCAGCCCTGGTTTCTGGCGCTGAATCCCAACGGCCGCATTCCCGCGATCGTCGACCGCTCGGCTGATAACTTTGCCGTGTTCGAGTCCGGCGCGATCCTGATGTATCTGGCCGAAAAGACCGGGGAGCTGATGCCGTCCGATCCCAAGGGCCGCTCGCGGGTGCTGCAATGGCTGATGTTCCAGATGGGCGGCGTGGGCCCGATGATGGGGCAGGCGAATGTGTTCTTCCGCTACTTCCCGCAGCAGATCCAGGCCGCCATCGACCGCTATCAGGGCGAAAGCAAGCGCCTGTTCCGGGTCCTCGACGGTCATCTGGCCAACCATGAATATCTGGCCGGTGACTACTCGATCGCCGATATCGCCAACTGGGCCTGGGTGCGCACCCACAGCTGGAGCGGGGTGGACGTGGACGATCTGCCGCACCTGCAGCGCTGGCTGGCGCTGGTGGGGGAACGGCCGGCGGTGCGGCGCGGTATCCTGTTGCCGCCGTCACAGCTGGACCGTCACGCCAGCGAGGAGAAAGCCCGGGAATTTGCCGCCGAAGCGCGCAAAATGCTGGAAACGGGCCAGTCGGCACAGGCAGGAGCATCGGTTTGACGTCCTCCCCGCCCTAAAGGACGGGGATTCCTACATCTAGCGTCGCACGTCCGCGACGGAGAATGTTGAACGCAGCATTGGTGTCACGATCATGTACGCAACCACAATCACTGCATTTCCACTCTCTTATTCCAAGCCCTGCGATACCTTTCGGCCGCGAATCTGGCAACGCGCCACAACTCGAACAGGTTTGGGTGGTAAAACTCTCATTCACTTCCTCGAACCATGCGCCATGCTTAACAGCCTTGTACGCCAGTTTGCTACGGAAGGACGACCAGCCGGCATCGAGAACGGCTGTGGAACTCTTGGCGATTACTGAAAATCAATTTATTCGATTGAGCCACCAACAACTTTTGCTCGAAAAGCGCAGTTTGCAAGCCAATCGCACCCCAATCG
>JBGSBQ010000057.1:0-12180 GCA_041730475.1 Sphingomonadaceae bacterium | reverse complement strand
GGCCGCATCGAAGACATCAACGCGCAGCGCATCGCCGACCGCGCGCGCCGCCGCCACGCCCTGCGCCAGCCAGCGTGCACCGCACTCGCAATCGCCGCGGTCATTCGCGATCCAGGCCAGTAACCAGCAGGCGTCGGCCTGGCCCAGCAGCGCTCCCGGCGTGGCGCCGCCACACTGGGCCAGCGCCTGCTCGGCCTGGTATTCGGCCAGATCCAGCTGGCCCGCCAGCGAGTGCGCCTCGGCCTCGACCAGCCACACCCGGGCCCGCGCCAGCGCGGCGTCAGCCGCCGCCGACTGCACCAGCAACGGTGCCACAGCGGCCGCCAGTGCCCGCGCCCGCGCCGGATCGCGCTGGCGGCTGTGCCAGGCCAGCGCCAGCAGCAGCGGCAGACGTGCGCCGCCCTGAGCCAGCGCCAGCTCCGCCTCCCACTGCGCCAGCGCCTCGTCGCGCACCACAAAATCCACCACCATGCCTGCCCTCAAGCGTTCGTCAGCGCGCGATGTTACGCGACAATTTAAGTTCCACAAAGAAATTTATATGTTGTTACGGAATGTTTCTAGCACGCCCGGGGCGGCCCCCGAAAAATATATTTGCACGCTGCGGGAATACGGCGCACGCTGGCTCCGTATACGTCAGGGCAAGCCCATTGCGGGCCTGCCTCGCCACCTTTCGTTACCAGGAATTACCATGAAACTGTCTGCCCTGCTCGCCGCCATCCTCGCCGTCAGTCCGCTGCTGCTGGCCAGCACTGCCCACGCCCAGGACTTGGGCCGCAAGGACGGCGTGCTGGCCACAGCCAGCGGCCATACCGTCTACACCTTCGACAAGGACGTTGCCGCCAGCGGCAAGAGCGTCTGCAACGGTCCGTGCGCCGACAACTGGCCACCGGTGCCGGCCCCGGCCAGCGTAGGCGCGCCCTACTCGGTGGTCACGCGCGACGATGGCAGCCGCCAGCTGGCCTATCAGGGCAAACCGCTGTACACCTTCGTCAAGGATGGCCAGCCCGGCCAGCGCAACGGTGACAACGTCAAGGACGTGTGGCACGTCGTCAAGGACTAAGGACTCAGCGCGCCATGTCCGACGCCAGCGCCCGCCTGATCGCCGCCATTCCCCGGCTGCGCCGCTATGCGCGCGCGCTGCTGGGCGCGCACGGCGGCGCGGACGATCTGGTGCAGGACACCGTCGAACGGGGCTGGCGCAAGCTGGCCGCGTGGCGCCCCGACAGCGACATGCGGGCCTGGCTGTTCGGCATCATGCACAACCTGCATGTCGACCAGCTGCGTCAGGCCACGCTGGCCACCACGCCGCTCGATGCGGCCGCGACCGACGCACTGGCCGATCCCGGCCCGGAACCGTCGGCCCGGCTGGCCTTGCGCGACCTCGACCTGGCGCTGGCCCAGCTGCCACCGGAACAACGCAGCGTGCTGCTGCTGGTGGCGTTGGAAGACATGAGTTATGAGCAAGTCGCCGCCACCCTGCAGATCCCGCTCGGCACCGTGATGTCGCGCCTGTCGCGCGGCCGCGAGCGGCTGCGGCTGCTGATGGCGGGCCAGGCCGTTCCCGCTACGCTGAAAGTTATCAAATGAATGCCCCCGTCACCGAAGCCGAACTGCAGGCCTGGGTCGATGCCTGCCTGGCACCGGCGCGGCGCGCCGCCGTCGACGCCTATCTGGCCCAGCACCCGGCCGAAGCGGCCCGGCTGCAGGCCTACCGCGACCTGAACGTGGCGCTGCGCGTGCGCTACAACCCGGTGCTGGACGCGGCCGTGCCGGCGGCGCTGCTGCGCCCGCCGCCGCTGCCGCACCCGCGCCAGCTCTGGCAACGCCTGCTGGGCCAGTCCGACCACCTGCCGCACGGTGCCGCAAGCGCCGGCGCCGGCCGGCCGCCGGCCGCCAACGACGTCCTGCTGGCGACTGTGCGCGGCGCCACCGCCCTGCTGCTGGTACTGGCCGGCGGCAGCGCCGGCTGGCTGCTGCGCGGCGCCAGCGACGCGCCCCCGACGGCAGCGGCCACTACCCGGCTGGCCAGCGCCGTCACCGTGCCGGCCAGCCCGACCGCGCCGGCCGCCGGCCAGCTGCCCCAGCTCTCGGCCGCCGCCGGCACCAGCCTGGCGCACCATGCTGCCGTGGCCCATGCCGTCTACACGCCAGAACAGAAACACCCGGTCGAAGTGGCCGCCGACCAGCAAGCCCATCTGGTGGCATGGCTGTCCAAACGGCTGGGCGCACCGCTGCATGCGCCGCAACTGGAGACGCTGGGCTATGCACTGGAAGGGGGACGGTTGTTACCGGGCAGCAGTGGCCCGGTGGCGCAATTCATGTACCGTGACGCACACGGCAGCCGCCTGACGCTGTATGTGTCGACCGAGCAACGCGGCCTGCAACAGAGCGGCTTCCGCTACAGCCAGGAAGGCGCGCTCAGCGTGTTCTACTGGATCGATGGCCCGTTCGGCTACGCCCTGTCGGGCGCACTGCCACGGGCCGCGCTGGGCCAGATCGCCAATGCGGTCTATGCCCAGCTACTGCCCGCCCCTTAAGCCGGCTGGATCGCCAGCGCCGGCTCGATCGACATCAGGCGCGTGCGCATATGCTCGCTAGCTGCCGGGCCCGGCGCAAACATATAGTCTTCATCATTGATGGCCAGACCGCTGTTGGCATCGACCAGCACCTGATCGGCCGGTTTGCCGGTCTCGCGCGACACCACCAGCAACGACGCCCCTTCCGGCGCCAGGTGGTCATTGCCCCAGGCGATAAAGGCCAGCAGCACCGGCTTGAAGGCGCGCCCCGACTTGGTCAGCACATATTCAAAGCGCGGCGGCCGCGCACTGTACTGGCGGCGCTCCATCAGTCCGCCCTCGACCAGCCCGGCCAGCCGGCGTGTCAGCATATTCGGCGCGATCTTCAGGCTCTTCTCGAATTCATCAAAGCGGGTCAGGCCATAAAACGCATCGCGCAAAATCAGGATGCTCCACCACTCGCCCACTTTGCCGAGGCTGCGGGCGATCGGGCATGGCATGCGGCCGAAATCGGTATGTTTCATTGCTGGGTCCTCCTGTAGATGGGATAAAAGGGAGATGTCGCCATCCCCGCACCGTTGGTCAACAACATAAACCAAAAAGACGCCCCGGAATCTCACCAAAACTCACCCCTCACCCCGGCGCGGCACCGTATTGCCATTATTCCCTATCGTTCCGGCAGCCACTTTTGCTGCATGCGACAACAGTTTTGCAAGCGGCGAAAACGGGCCCAAAAAAATAAAAATAGGCATAATAGGCAACAACAGCTGATAATTCTTCATCCTCCCAGCCGGCCCGACCCATGCATACTCTCAGCGAGCCCACCGAGCGCAGCATCCTGATCGTGGAAGATTCCCCGTTCGAGCAGCGCATGCTGGTCGATCTGCTGAGTGACTACCCTTACCGACTAGCAGTCGCTTCCGATGGCCTGCAAGGTTACCAACAGGCGCTGGCGCGCCAGCCCGACCTGATCCTGCTGGACGTGCGCATGCCCAGCATGGATGGCTATGCCGCTTGCCGCCTGCTGAAGGCGAATCCCGTGACAGCCGCCATACCGGTGATTTTTCTGAGTGGCGCGGCCGGCGATGCCGAGCGCATCATGGGACTGTCGATCGGTGGCGTCGACTACGTGGCCAAGCCATTTTCGCCGGGCGAACTGGCAGCCCGCATCCAGATCCACCTGGATCTGGTGCAGCGCTACAGCGCAGCGGCGGCCGCAGCGCCGGCCAGCGCCCCGGCCGATCCGGACGCGGTGCTGGTGCATGCGGCGCAGCGCCTGATCACCGACAACCTGGCCGCCCTGCCCAGCCTGGCCGAGATTGCGCGCAGCGTCGGCACCTACCGCGAAAAACTGTCACAGCTGTTCCGCGCCCACACCGGACTGACCGTGTTCGCCTTCATCCGCGAAGAGCGGATACGGCGCGGCGAACAACTGCTGCGCGAGACCGACATCGACGTGCAGGACATTGCCCTGCTGATCGGCTTCAACAACGCTGGCAATTTCGCCACCGCCTTCCGCGAACGGATGGGCATCACGCCGTCCGCGTTCCGCAGCTCGATGCAGATCAGGCGCGCACCCGCGGCCGATCCGGCCAGCGCGGCGCGCCGCTAGGGCAGCGCCGCGCGCTGCATCTGGCGCCGCCAGTAATACCACGACACCAGCGCATTGACCCAATAGGCCGCATACAGCAGCGCCGTCAGGTGCAGGCCGCGGCTGGCATATAGTGGCACTGAAATCGTGTTGACGAGCAGCCAGAATGGCCAGCTCTCGACGCGCCGCCCCATCAGCAGCAGCTGCGCCACGATACTGAACGCCAGCACCGCCGAATCGATGAAGGGCGCATACGCATTGGTGTAGGTTTGCAGCAGCAGCCCGTAGGCAAGCGTGGCCAGCAGCGCAATCGCTACCATCACCACCAGCGCCGCCAGCCGCGCGCGCGCGATCGGCAGGCTGCCGCCCCGGCCGCGGCGCCACTGGTGCCAGCCGATCAGGCAAGTAATGATGAAAAACAGCTGCAGCGCCACATCGGCGTACAGATTGACACTATAGAACAGCGCGGCAAACATCGAACAACCGAGCACGCCCAGCCACCACGAGTGCACATTGTTACGCCCCGCCAATACGATCGACACGGTCATCACGGCATTCGCGCCGATTTCCAGCATGGAAGTCATATCATCCTTTCGGCCCCGGGCCTGACAGCCCGCCAGTGTAGCGCAAGCGTAAGACACTTGACTTTCAGCCCTGCTATGGCACATTGAAGACTGTCTACCACACCAGGATCCAGCCATGCCAGCGCGCACCTCCCTGGCCCTCGCGATGCTGGCCACGGCGCTGGTCACGGCGCGCGCGGCCGGCCCACCCTGTCAGTTGAGCATGACCGCCGATCACTGGCCGCCCTACCTGGACGCCCAGTCCGGCCCCACGCCCAGCGGCCTCGACTGGGATCTGCTGCAAGCCATCCTGCAAGAAGCGCATTGCACGGTGCAGTTATTGCCGGCCTTGCCGACGGCGCGGCGCCAGAATGAATTCCAGCACGGCCGCATCGACCTGCAACTGGCCGCCTCAGAGAACACCGAGCGGCGCCGCTATGCCCGCTTCAGCCTGCCCTACCGGCATGAAACGGTGGGCATCTACAGCCTCGCCAGCCAGGCTGGCCGCTTTGCCCAACTCGGCAGTCTGGACGCACTGGCGCAGCGCCGCCTGCCGCTGCTGGCGCCCAAGGTCGGCTGGTACGGTCCGGCCTATGCCCGCGTGCTGCCGCTGCTGCAGCAGGATGGCAAGCTCAGCACCTTCCTCAGCGACGCGCAGGGCGTGCGCATGCTGGCCGCCGGGCGTGCCGACCTGATCCTCGGTGATGGGCTGGCCCTGCGCCACGCGGCGCAGGATCTGGGCGTGGTGCTGAGCCCGCTGCCGTACACACTACGACGGGCCCCGGTCCACCTGATGTTGAACCGCGCCAGCACCACGCCGGCCCAGCTCGACGCCCTCAACGCCGCTATCGCGCGCCTCGAGCGTCAGGGCGTGCTGGCCCAGATCCGCAGCCGCTACGGCGACTGACGTCCGGCCTCAGGCGAAGCGGCTAAAGTCCGGCTTGCGCTTCTCGAAGAAGGCGGTGAACGCTTCCTTCGCTTCCGGCGCCGCCAGCATGGCACCGAAGAAGGCGTTTTCTTCGCCCATCTTGGCCTGAATCGCCGCATTGCGCGACGACTTCATCAACTGCTTGGTGGTGCGCACCGAACTGGCCGGCAGCGCCACCAGCTTGGCCGCCTGCGCGCGCGCAAACGCGTGCAGCTCGGCCACCGGCAACACGCGCGACACCAGCCCCATGGCCAGCGCTTCCGGCGCCAGAAACGCTTCGCCCAACAACAGCTTCTCGGCCGCGCGCGGATAGCCGGCGATTTGCGGCAGCAACAGGCTGGACGCGAACTCCGGACACAGCCCCAGCTGCGCAAACGGCATCGAGAACTTGGCATTCTCGGCCGCATAGACCAGATCGCAATGCATCAGCAGCGTGGTGCCGATGCCGACCGCCGCACCGGCCACGGCCGCCACCACCGGCTTGCTGGCACCGCTCAGCGCCAGCATAAACTGGTACACCGGACGCGCCTCGATGCTGGCGCCGTCGTCCGGCTGTGCGCTTTTCAAGAAGTCCTCCAAATCATTGCCGGCCGTGAAGATCTCCGGCTTGCCGAGGAACAGGATGGCGCGTACCGCCGGGTCCTGTTCGGCGTCGCGGATGGCGTCGGCCATGTGCTGGTACATCGCCGAGGTGATCGCGTTCTTGCGTTCCGGACGATTGAATTCGATCGTCAGGATGCCGTCGGCCTTGCTGCTCAAAATGTCCATAGTCTCTCCACAATAAACAAGGGCGCCGTGGTCTCCCGCAGCGCCCTATGGTGTCTCCGCCTAACGTTAATGCCGTTAAGTTAAGGCGCAGATCGGCTAGCAAACCCCACCGACGCAAAACCGGGGTCAGACCCGATGGGTCTGACCCCAGATTTTTTTTTGGGGTGCAAGCGCACACTACGAGCACTTAAACTTAACGGCGTTACCGCCTGACAGCGATTATACGCGTTCGATAATCCCGGCCGCGCCCATACCGGCGCCGACGCACATGGTCACCATGCCGTATTTCAGGTTGTTACGACGCAATGCGTGCACCACGGTCGCGGCGCGGATCGCACCGGTCGCGCCCAGCGGGTGACCCAGCGCAATCGCGCCGCCCATCGGGTTGACCTTGGCCGGGTCCAGACCCAGATCGCCGATCACGGCCAGCGCCTGCGCAGCAAACGCTTCGTTCAGTTCGATCCAGTCCAGCTGATCCTGGGTGATGCCTGCCAACTTGCAGGCTTCCGGAATCGCGAACTTCGGACCGATACCCATGATTTCCGGTGGCACCCCTTTGACGGCGAACGACGAGAACTTGGCCAGCGGGGTCAGGTTGTGCTCACGCAGGAACTTCTCGGAAACCACCAGCAGCGCACCGGCGCCGTCCGACATCTGCGAGCTGTTGGCGGCCGTGACCGAGCCCTTGGCGGCGAATACTGGCTTCAGCTTGCCCAGCGATTCAATGGTCGAATCAGCGCGCGCGCCTTCGTCGGTATCGACGGTGCGGGTCTTGATGTCGATCTGGCCGGTGGCCAGGTTCGGGGTACGGGTAATGATCTCGACCGGGGTGGTCTCGTCCTTGAAGAAACCAGCCTGCTGCGCGGCGATGGCGCGGCGGTGCGATTCAACGGCGAACGCATCCTGCGCTTCACGCGACACTTTCCACTGCTGTGCCACTTTCTCGGCGGTCAGGCCCATACCGTAGGCCATGCCGACGTTTTCGTCGGTGAACATGTTCAGGTTCATCGATGGGTGATGGCCCATCATCGGCACCATCGACATCGATTCCACGCCACCGGCGATCATCGCATCGGCTTCACCGACGCGGATACGGTCAGCGGCCATGGCCAGCGCGGTGATGCCCGAGGCGCAGTAACGGTTGATGGTGACGCCGCCGATGGTCTTCGGCAGGCCGGCCAGCAGCACCGATTGACGGGCGATGTTGAAGCCCTGCTCCGCTTCCGGGAACGAGCAGCCGATGATGGCGTCGGTGATCAGCGCTGGATCCAGACCAGGGGCCTGTGCCAGTGCCGATTGCAGCACGCGCACCAGCAGGTCGTCCGGACGGGTCTTGTTGAACATACCGCGCGGCGCCTTGCCGATCGGGGTGCGGGTCGCAGAGACGATGTATGCGTCTTGAATTTGTTTGCTCATTTTATTCTTTCAATAGTTTTGATCGAAGACGGTCGCGCTGCCCTAGACACTAGGCACGCTTCTCAGATAAATACCAATCCACTTGAACCTGCGCGGCCAGCGTACCGGCGGCGTCGAAAATATCGACTTCCACCGGGAACGCGACCTTGCCGTTTGCCTTCAGCTCGGCCTTCAGCGCGGCCAGATCGCCCGGTACCCGGCCTTCGGCACGAGTCGCGCCCTTGGCCACTTTCTGGTACTGGATACGCGATTCCTTGGCCACCGGACGCAGGCCCACGATCAGCTCCGCGAAGCCGCCCGCCATGGCCGCGCCGGAGGCCGTTTCGGCCAGCGTGAACAAGGCCCCGGCGTGCTGCGTGCCCAGGTGGTTGTTGAGCTTCGGGTCTTCCGGCATCGACACCGTGGCGGTGCCGTTGCCGATGGCGTCGATCCTGATCCCCAGCAGTCGCACAAAGGGCAAGGTGTCCATCATTTGTTGCTTGATACGTTCGTACACGATGCTGGGCCTCACATGCAATAAGACTTTAAATACTAAGGACAGGAACGACACGGCGTGGTGTCCGGCTTAGTTGCGGACTGGCTTACCGGTCTGCATCATGCCCATGATCCGCTCTTGCGTTTTCGGATGGTTCAGCAGCTCCAGGAAGGCCTTGCGTTCCATATCCAGGAACCACTGTTCGCTGACGAACGAGCCCTGGTCGATGTCGCCACCGGACACGATCTCGGCGATCATCTCGCCCAGTTTGAAGTCGTGTGCCGAGATGAAGCCACCGTCACGCATGTTGACCAGCTGGGCCTTGATGGTGCCGTAGCCGTAACGGCCAGTGACCTGGACCGGTGCCTTCAGCGGCGGACGGTAGCCCTTGTCGAACATGGCGCGTGCTTCCACCTTGGCCACGTGCAGCAGCTCGTAGGCGTTGAACACGATCACGTCGTCTTCTTTCAGGTAGCCCATGGCTTGCGCTTCCAGTGCCGATTTCGACACGTTCGCGGTAGCCGCGTTGGTGAAGCCGGTTTTCAGGAATTGCAGGATGTCGCCGCCCTTGGCTTCCTTGAAGGCGCGCTGGGCTGCCTCTTTCAGGCCACCACCGGCCGGGATCAGGCCGACGCCCACTTCCACCAGACCGATATACGATTCGATCGACGCCACGCGCTTCGATGCGTGCAGGGCCATTTCGCAGCCACCGCCCAGTGCCAGGCCAGCCACGGCGGCCACCACTGGAACGTTGGAATACTTCATTGCCATGAAGGTGTCCTGCAGCTCGCTGATGATCGGGTCAACCGCTTTCGCGCCGCCGGCCATGAAGGCTGGCAGGGCCGATTGCAGGTCGGCGCCAGCCGAGAAGGCACCGCCTTCGGCAGCGTCGCTGTTCCAGATCACCAGACCCTTGAAGTTCTTCGCCGCTTCCGCCATCGCCAGCTTCAGGCCCTTGATGACGCCATCGCCGATCACGTGCATCTTGGTCTTCAGCGAGATCACCAGCACTTCGTCGCCGCTGTGCCAGATACGCACCGATTCGTCTTCGAACACGGTGGTACCGGCGGTCTTGCCGTCGATGGCGCCAGCGCCAACCACGGGTGCGCGGAATTCCTGACGTTTGTACACGGCCAGTTCCGAACGTGGCACGAAGGACTGCGATACCGCCGACCACGAACCTTCCGGAGTATGCACGCCGCCCTTGTCAGCGACCGGGCCTTCGAACACCCAGGCTGGCAGCGGTGCATTGCACAGCGCGTGACCAGCGTCGATGTCTTCCTTGACCCACTGCGCCACTTGCGACCAGCCCGATGCCTGCCACGTTTCGAACGGGCCGACGTTCCAGCCGAAGCCCCAGCGCATCGCGAAGTCGATGTCGCGTGCGTTGTCGGCCACGGTGTCCAGATGGATCGCGATGTAGTGGAAAGCGTCGCGGAAGATCGCCCACAGGAACTGGCCTTGTGGGTTGGTCGATTCGCGCAGGGCCTTCATCTTCTTGGCCGGATCTTTTTCTTTCAGGATGCGGGCGATGATGTCGGCAGCCTTGCCGCCGCCAGTTACGTATTCACCGGTGGCGAAGTCCAGACGCTGGATCTCTTTGCCGACTTTTTTGTAGAAACCGGCGCCGCTCTTCTGGCCCAGCGCGCCTTTTTCGACCAGCTTGGCCAGTACGGCCGGGGTCTTGTAGACGGCGGCGAACGGATCGTTCGGCAGGTAATCCTGCATGGTCTTGATCACATGGCCCATGGTATCCAGGCCGACCACGTCCGCCGTGCGGAAGGTGCCCGACTTGGCGCGACCCAGCTTGGCGCCGGTCAGGTCATCGACCACGTCGCACGACAGGCCGAATTTTTCTGCTTCATGCACGATTGCCAGGATGCCGAACACGCCAACGCGGTTGGCGATGAAGTTCGGCGTATCCTTGGCGCGCACCACGCCCTTGCCCAGCGTGGTGGTCAGGAAGCCTTCCAGCTGGTCGCTGATTTCCGGCTTGGTGGACTCGGTCGGGATGATTTCGACCAGGTGCATATAGCGCGGCGGGTTGAAGAAGTGCACGCCGCAGTAGCGCGATTTCAGGTCAGCGTCGAAACCTTCGGACAGCTTGGTGATCGACAGGCCCGAGGTGTTCGAGGCGAAGATCGCGTTGGCGGCGATGTGTGGTGCGACCTTCTTGTACAGGTCATGCTTCCAGTCCATGCGCTCGGCGATGGCTTCGATGATCAGATCGCACTCGGCCAGCTTGGCCAGGTCGTCTTCATAGTTCGCCACTTCGATCAGCGCAGCGTGTTCCTTGTTGCCCAGTGGTGCAGGCGACAGCTTTTTCAGGTTCTCGATGGCGCGCAGCACGATGCCATTCTTTGGACCTTCTTTTGCCGGCAGGTCGAACAGCACTACTGGTACTTTGGCATTGATGCAGTGCGCAGCGATTTGCGCGCCCATCACGCCGGCGCCCAGCACGGCTACTTTTTTCACGATGAAATTGGTCATGTCGTTTCCTCTATACGTTCTTAGAACAGGTCGGCGTCGAGTGCCATCAGGTTGGCGGAGCCCGAACGTGCCTGGCGAATCAACGTTGCGGTTTCAGGCTGCAGACGCGCGAAGTAGAAGCGCGCGGTGGCCAGCTTGGCTTTGTAGAAGTTGTCGCCGCTGGATTCTTTTTCCAGCGCGATCTTGGCCATCTGTGCGAACAGGTAGCTGTAGATCATGTGGCCGACGACGCGCAGGTAAGGCACGCAGGCAGCACCGACTTCGTCCGGGTTCTGGAAGGCTTTCATGCCGATTTCCATGGTCAGCTTGGTGACTTTGTCGCCCAGGTCGCCCAGTGGGGTCACGAATTCGCTCATGGCTTCATCGGTACCGTTTTCTTCCACGAAGTTTTTGACTTTTTCGCCGAACTTGCGCAGTTTCGCGCCGTTGTCGCCCAGGATCTTGCGACCCAGCAGATCCAGCGACTGAATCGTGTTGGTGCCTTCGTAGATCATGTTGATGCGGGCGTCGCGCACATACTGCTCCATGCCCCATTCCGAGATGTAGCCGTGGCCGCCGAATACCTGCATTGCATCCGAGGTCGCGATCCACGCGTTGTCGGTGATGAAGGCCTTGATGATCGGGGTCAGCAGTGCGACTTCGTCGGCTGCATCTTTACGCACTTGCTCGTCAGGGTGGTGCAGTTCGCGGTCGATCTGCAGCGCCACGTAGGACGAGAAGGCACGTGCGCCTTCGGCGTAAGCTTTACCGGTCAGCAGCATGCGGCGCACGTCCGGGTGCACGATGATCGGGTCAGCTTGCTTGTCCGGTGCTTTCACGCCGGACAGCGAACGCATCTGGATGCGGTCCTTGGCGTACACCAGCGCGTTCTGGTAAGCGATTTCGGTCAGACCCAGCGACTGCATGCCGACGCCCAGACGGGCCGCGTTCATGAACACGAACATGGCGTTCAGGCCCTTGTTCGGCTGGCCGATGATCCAGCCACGGGCGCCGTCCAGATTCATCTGGCAGGTCGAGTTACCGTGGATGCCCATTTTTTCTTCGATCGCGCCGCAGGTGATCGGGTTGCGCTCACCGACCGAACCGTCGGCGTTCGGCAGGAACTTCGGCACCAGGAACAGCGAGATGCCTTTCGAGCCTTCCGGCGCGTCCGGCACGCGGGCCAGCACCAGGTGCAGGATGTTGTCGGCCATGTCGTGTTCGCCGGCCGAGATGAAGATCTTGTTGCCGGTGATGGTCCAGGAACCGTCTGCCTCAGGCAGCGCCTTCGAGCGCAGCAGGCCCAGGTCGGTGCCGCAGTGCGGTTCGGTCAGGCACATGGTGCCCGTCCATTCGCCCGACACCAGTTTCGGCAGATACACTTCCTTCTGGTGGTCGGTGCCGTGTTCCTTCACCCTCAGTGTGATGGTCGTCGACGATGACAAGATGGTTCG
>JBGSBQ010000056.1:0-12198 GCA_041730475.1 Sphingomonadaceae bacterium | reverse complement strand
AAGGTTTTGCAGGCTGGGATCGCGTTTTCGCAGTTCGCTGGCACGATTGCGCACCGCGTATGCTGAAATATGAGAATAGAAAACCGGCCCCACGAACCGCAGATAGCGATCACGTTCTGGTGTCCGTACTATGGAAAGAAGCAGCGCATTCTGCTTGCTGGCAGCCAGCGCATTAGCGCGGGCCCAGGGTATTATCTGAATGGGATCTTTACTGCCTATGCGCCGTTGCACTTCACGCGCCAACTCAACGACCATTCCGTCCGGTTGGTTTCCATTGAGAAAACTAATCGGGCGTCCCTCCATGCCGTATATATGCAACCAACTTGCGTCGGCGGCCATCGCGTGTCCACTTGTCAGCAGAATGAGCGATACCACGACGAATGAAGCTAAAACACGCATTGGTAGCCTCTAGATTTGAGTCATCCACTCCCAGGCAGACCTGATTCTCGTGATTATGAATGACGATGCATCGAATGAGAATCGTTTTTGAAAAAGTGTTACGAACAGCCGCCGGCAGGAATTATCGGATGAGCCGCTGGGTAACGCCCAAGCGCCTCACCGTGTCAGCCGCTGAGTGACGGTTGCCTTCCAGTGCAAACTTGCCTACCACGTGAGTCAGGTTATCGGCCTGATCCTGGAGTGAACAGGCAGCAGCCGCAGCTTCTTCCACCTGAGCCGCGTTTTGCTGCGTGAAGGAGTCCATGTCGGTAATGGCACGATCGATTTCAACAATGTCAGATTCCTGCTCGGCACTGGCGGTGCTGATCGCGCCAATAATGTCAGTGACGCGGCGTACGCTGTCGACAATCTCGTGCATGGTAGCGCCGGCCTTGTCGACCAGTTGAGACCCTGCATCAACGCGGTCAACCGAGTTACTGATCAGCTGTTTGATTTCTTTGGCAGCAGCAGCCGAGCGCTGGGCCAGCGTCCGTACTTCTGCAGCGACTACCGCGAATCCGCGCCCCTGCTCGCCCGCACGCGCCGCCTCGACCGCCGCGTTGAGCGCAAGAATATTGGTTTGAAAAGCGATGCCATCGATGACCGAAATGATGTCGACAATTTGCTTAGAGGATTCATTAATGGACGCCATCGTTTCGACCACCTGTGCGACCACGTCGCCACCGCGCACCGCCACGCCGGAGGCCCGGATTGCCAACGCATTGGCACGGCGTGCGTTGTCCCCATTCAGCCGAACGCGCGACGTCAATGATTCCATCGACGCGACGGTGCCTTGCAGAGAGTTGGCTTGGCGCTCGGTACGCTCGGACAGATCGAGATTGCCGGTTGCAATTTCACGCGACGCGGCGACGATCGTTTCAACGCCCTCGTGTACGCGCTCCATCGCCCCATGCATAGCGCCCACAGCCTGTTGCAGCGCAATTCCTGCGGGACTGACTGCCTGGTGCTGGTCACTTCGCAGCTTGATCACGCCACCGTTACCTGACAAGGCCTCAACTGTTGCCGTGAGTTCTGCTGCCTGTACGGTCTCCCGTTTCAGCACCATCGACAGGAAGCACAGCACGCCCGTTTCGACCACAACGTAAGCAGCATGAACCAGGACTCGCCCAAATCCTGGCTCGGCCATGCACCGAACACCGTAACCCAACTCCTCCAAATAATTGAAGCTAAGGTGATGCAGCGCGATGGTTGTTGCGGCGACCACAATGACGATCCAGTCACGGTAGCAGAGCAGGAAAGCCAGCAACACGAAGATGCCGAAGTGTAATTCGTTCATGCCTGCAGCCTGGTGGATGTGCAGACCGGCAAACATCATCAGTGCTACTGCCACAGCAGATGCAGTCAGACGGTTCCCCCCTGACGTGACGATCAAGGCAGTCGGAATCAGCGCGGTCGGAAGTCCGACAATGAGCGCCCATTTCATCGTATCGTGTAAGCCTGCCAGCCCGATCGACATCACGAATAAACCCCATAGGATGAATAACATGAGGCGATCAGCCTGTTTGTAATGAGTGAGTTTAGTTGTTTGCATGATTCAGTAGAGATTCTGCGGACGTTAAATGATCAAGATAGGTAATCTCCCCATTTTTAGAGCGCGTTAAAAGTAGAAGTTGAGCGGCCATGTTTGGCCGGTCGCGACTGTAAGTTCACAGCCAGTGGGTTGAAAAAACCTGGATCTCATCCAGCGTTTCAAACGGGTGATGTACCCAGGGTCGCTAGCGCAGCGAATAGCCAGCGGTTTCCGTACTTAAAAGGATTCCCAGGAATCAGCGGCGCTGGCAGAGGCAAGCCGACGGGCCGGCGCGACCACGGCGCAGTGTGACGCTCGGGCCAGCGCAGGTGCTGATGGCGAGGAGGGCGCCATTTTTGCCAGCGTGCGGATGTCCAGTTTGAACACGCTGACCACCTCCACCAGTTCTTGCGCCTGTTGACCCAGACCGCTGGCGGCGGCCGCCATTTCTTCGACCATGGCAGCGTTTTGCTGGGTGGCCTGATCCATTTGGATCACCGCTTCGCGCACCTGCGATACACCGGCGCTCTGTTCGGAGCTGGCGGTGCTGATTTCGCCCATCAGGTCGGTCACGCGTTGGACCGACGTGACGACTTCGGCCATGGTTTGCCCCGCCTCGTTGACCAATAAGGTGCCTTGCGAAACGCGGTCGACGCTGGTGGCGATCAGGCCCTTGATTTCCTTTGCAGCCTCAGCGCTGCGGCCGGCCAGGCTGCGCACCTCGGTCGCTACCACGGCAAAGCCGCGACCTTGTTCGCCAGCACGCGCCGCTTCGACCGCCGCGTTCAGCGCCAGGATGTTGGTCTGGAATGCGATCCCGTCAATCACGCTAATGATGTCGGCGATGCGCTTGCTCGAATCCTCGATTCCCTTCATGGTGTCGACCACCCGCGCCACCACTTCGCCGCCCTTGCTTGCCACAGCACTCGCGCCTTGGGCGAGCTGGTTGGCGGTCCGCGCATTTTCCGCATTCTGCTGCACCGTCGAACTGAGTTCTTCCATTGATGCCGCGGTTTCCTCAAGTGCACTGGCCTGGCTTTCGGTGCGGGCAGAAAGGTCGTTGTTGCCCTGCGCGATTTCGCCGCTCACCGTAGCGACCGACTCGGAGCCTTGACGCACGTTTGACACGACTTGGACCAGGCTCTCCTGCATGGAGCAGAGGGCGTCGAGGAGCTGGCCGATTTCGTCGCGGCTCTGGTGGCGTAATTCGGCGGTCAGGTCGCCAGCGGCAATCGACTTGGAAAACTCGAGGGCTTTTCCGACTGGCTGCGTGATCGAGCGCGCGATTCTCCATGCCAGCAGCGCACTAGTAAAGATTGCCAGGACAGCAGCTGCAATCAGCCACAAATTGGTGGATGAAGTCGCCGCGCCCGCTGTGTCATATTGTTGCTTCGCCAGCGTAAGCTGAATGTCCATGAGTTCCTTCAGAATGGAGAACATCTTGGGTGACAGGACTTGGGTCTGCTCCGTGTAAAGCTTCAAGGCTTCATCGTAGTTACCAGCAAGTACGGCGGCTTCGATCGGTATCAGTGCGCGTTGTCGCAGCGCCGCAAGCGTCGGTTCGAATTCCTTGATGAGCTCTTTCTCCCTTACCGATGTGCTGGTCGTGACATAACGCTGCCATGCTTTGTCGAGCTCATCATGGATGGCGTGCTGTTCGGAAATGCGTTTTTGGATATTCTCCAATCCCGGTACCAGCATGATGTGCATCGAAAGAATCCGGTTGCGGGAAACCAGGTACTGCACCTTGCCAAGGTTCTGCATGGGCACCACGCTGTTGTCAAACATTTCGCCGGTGGCCTTGAAAGTTTTTGCGATACCAAACGATCCGAGTGCGGCGATGCCGGCAAGCAATAAAAGTATGACGGTGAAAGCGACGCCGAGGCGGGTGCCGATTCTGAGATTTTTGAGAGAGTTCATCGTGTCTTTCCGAATGATGCGACTGCGGTTGGATATGAGGTTGGTGTGCCCGAGAGCTGCGTTGTCATGAGTTCCTCAACGTCGAGCACGATCAGCATGCGGTCCCTTATTGAGCCAATGGCAAGGACGTGAGTGTTGTCAATTTTTGCTGTCAAGGCAGGCGTAGGGAGCAGCTCATCCGGGGCGAAAGAGACCACATCCGAGACACCGTCCACGACCATCCCGACCACCTGCGCACCGAGGTTGAGGACGATGACGACTGTCAGGCTGCCGTAGGTGACCAATGGCAGATCGAACTTGAGCCGCATATCAACGATGGGGACGATGACGCCACGCAGATTCACGATCCCCTTGATGAAATCCGGTGCGTCCACCAGGCGCGTAGGGACGATGTAGGAGCGGATTTCCTGCACCCGGAGGATGTCGATGCAGTATTCCTCTGCGCCAAGTTTGAACGCCAAGAACTCTGACATGGCCGCCAAGCGATAGTGCGCAACGTCGCCACGGCGCTCCGGTTGATCTTGATTTATGGACACTTTTACTTCCCCACGTCATAGTTTTTGATGGGCTAATCATATTCAAGCACTTTCATCGTGTCAAATGATTTTTTCGATTATGTCGATTTTCGTTTGTGTCGATTTGATCGATTTAAGCTGGGAAATAGGCACAGGAATTGCCTATTTTTCGCTTAATCGTCGTAAACCAGTACTAAGGATGTCGATTTAAGCTAGAATTCGAAATCGATCAAAACGAGTGAATCTCATGGACAATGTTGTAGAACCCAAGTATCTGACGCCCGCCGAAGCTGCCAAGCGGCTCAGGGTATCGCCCATGACCGTGAGGGCATGGGCAAACAAAGGAATGCTCGTTTCGGAGACGACGGCGGGCGGTCATCGCCGCTATCGTGAGGACGAGGTGGACCGCTTCTCGCGCTTGTGGAACCCTGCGGGCAACAAGCAACGACCGTTGCGCATCCTGATCGTGGACGACGACAAGCCGCTGGTGGGATTTCTGACCGAACTGCTCGGGGACCCGGAAGGGCAAACGATTCTGGAGACCGCTTTCGACGGTTTCGAGGCAGGGCAGAAATTACATGCCTTCCTTCCGGATGTCGTCTTGCTGGACCTGATGATGCCGGGCGTCAAAGGGACCGAAGTCTGTCGCCGTATCAAGAACCTGCCCGGCCAAGCTGAGATGCGCGTGATCGCCATGAGCGGGTACCTCACGCCAGAAGTCGAACAGGAGCTTCTGGACGCTGGGGCAGAACGTTGTTTTACAAAACCGCTGGATACGAAGGAGCTTCTTCGGGTCCTGGGACTTCAAGGCTAAGGAAAAAATGCGGTATGCAGTAAATCCAATTTACGATGTGCTGATCGTCGACGACGACCCACATCAACGCGCCATTGAGCGGGACACGCTGGACACCGGTGAGTTCCAGGTGACAGAGGTCAGTTCGGGCAGTGATGCCTTGAAGCTGCTGGCTGCCAAGGATTTCGACGCGGTATTGCTGGACAAATTCATGCCGGGTATGGACGGCGACGAAGTATGCCGTCGCATCCGCGGCGAACTGGGTCTTGCGATGCTGCCGATCATTATGGTGACGGGTGACGGCGATCTCGTGAATCTTCAGGAAAGTATGGCAGCTGGCGCCAGTGATTTTGTGCGCAAGCCGTATGCGCCGACCGAGTTGCTGGTCCGCGTGCGAGCGGCCGCGCAGCGCAAGCGCATGACGGACGAGTTGGACAGTGCGGAAACGTTGCTGTTCGCCTTGGCCCGCATGGTAGAGAAAAAAGACGGCACCACCGGAGACCACTGCTCGCGGTTGTCACACTTTGGGGTGGGCCTGGGCCGAGCGCTAGGCCTGGGCAGCACGCAGTTGCAAGCCTTGCTCTGGGGCGGCGTGCGGCACGACATCGGGAAACTGGGGATTCCGGACAGCATTCTGCTCAAACCCGACAAGTTGTCCGACGCTGAGTGGACGCTGATGAAGCAACACGTGAATATCGGTGCGTCGATCGTTGGCGAGCTCAAATGCATGCGTTTAACGGAAGACATCGTGAAGTACCACCACGAGCGCTGGGATGGCAGCGGCTATCCGGAGGGCCTCAAGGGAGAACAGATTCCGCTGCTTGCCAGGGTGTTCCAGGTGGTCGATATCTACGACGCGCTGGCCCACGCACGCCCCTATAAGCGCGCCTTTACACAGGCAGAAGTCATCGATATACTCGAAGAAGAGACCCGCAAAGGATACCGGGATCCGTACATCGTGTCGGTTTTCCTGGGAATACTCTTAAACAGTCCTGAGGATCTTATGCTGCCCCGGCAAACGCAAGACGATTTGGGGCTGTCGTTGTTTAGCGATATAGAGAAGACCAAAGTCCTTGAATGGGATATGAGCCAAGCCGAATAGCCGTTTCCCGACCCGCAGTCGGCGCCAGATATCCGCTATCCCTCAGGGTTCAGGCCGCCGTAGTCGTCATCATTGCTTTTATGGCAATGTTTTTGACGCAGACCAATGCCGGCAGCACTGTCTTGCCGCTTCAAGTTTTCATCCCCATTCACACCGTACTCGAGATGATTACGGTCGTCTTTGCGTTGGCGGCATGCTTCACGATTGCCAGTGCTCCGGTCGAGAATGAGGTCGGGCGGGCTCTGGTGCTTGCTGGCGCATTGTTGACGGCCGCCGGCCTGAACTTCATTCACTTGATGACGATGCCGACAATGCCGGCGTTGATCCCCGAGGCCTTTGCCCCATATAGCAGAGTAGTTGCACTCGGTTCGCGTAGCCTGATATGCGGAGCGCTGCTGGCGCTAAGCCTATCGCCCAGATTTAGTACGACGATAACGGCTCAACGCGCCACCATCCTCTCCATTTACGCGTTGGCAGTCGTCGTCTCCGTCACCCTCATCGTTGAGGGCCGCCCTTCCGCTGTCTTTTCTCCTCTGGCCAACGTTAACATCGAATGGATATTCACAGCGACTCTGGGTCTGGCTGCCTTCCGGTTCGCCCAGAATAGTCGAGGTGCCGAGACCAAGTTCTTTCCACTGATGTTTGCTGCGGCTGCAATATTGGGCATAGGCCACCTTTTGCCCGGCGTTGATGAGCACGATTTCAGTGTCAACAGGCTGGCGCGAAATGTCTGCAGCGTCGTTGCCTACTGGTACATCTACAGAGCAATTTTCGAAATCTGGGTGCGGCTCCCTTTTCAGCGCCTGACAGAGCAGGCAAAAACGCTGCAACAGATCAATTCGACGATGCGCTTTCAGGCCCTGGCACTCGAGAGCGTTCCTGCCAGTATCGTTTTGATGGACGCGACCGGCCAGGTCACCTGGCAAAACAAGGCGTCCTTGACATTGCAGCGTCAGCGCGACGCCAGCACGGGTGCTGCGTCACCATCCCACGCCACGGCGCTGGAAATCACGCCGCAGATCCAAGCCGTGCTTGCCAAGTCGCGCATTTGGCGCGGGGGCTACCAGGAGCGTGACGCCAACGGTGCGCTGCGCTATTTTGATAAGTCGATCACGGCGGTTAACAACGGCGCAGGCCAGCTCGAGGGATATGTTTCTGTCGCCGACGATATCACCGACACCATCAAAGGCGAACTGCGCTACAAGCGTCTGCTCGAGACCGCACAGGACGGGTTCGCCATCACCGACATTGCCGGCAATTATTTGGAAGTTAACGATGCGTTTGCCACGATGGTGGGGTACTCGCGCGAGGAATTGCTCACGATGAACGCGCAAGCACTTTTCGTCGGAAGTGCGGTTGCTGAATGGCTGGCAAAGATTGGCACGGACAAGGTGATAAATCATCCGCGCTACAACGCGGTCATCACACGAAAGAACGGTGACACGGTGCGGGTTCAAAGTTCCGTCACCTTCGCTGCCGAAGAGCAGCAGTTTTTCGCATTCATTCATGACAACACTCCCGAAGACCAAGCCAATGCCATCCAGCGGGAGCTTGAAAACCAGTTGCTGCATGCCCAAAAAGTCCACGCCTTGGGCGAATTGACGAGCGGTATCGCACACGACTTCAACAATATCCTGGCCTCGATACTCGGCTATTCCAACCTGGCGCTCGATCGTTTTGTCCCCGACAAAGATTCGAAGCTGGCTAAATATATCAATGAAGTCGTATCCGCCAGCGAGCGCGCTCGGGATCTGATCCGCAAGATGTTGACATTTACCCGCGCCCAGCCGAACAGCAAGGTATCGGACATTCAACCTGCCGTTGCCTTGACAGAGGTGGTGGCCATGTTACGACCGTCGATTCCATCAAATATTGGAATCACGGTCCGCAGCGGGCTTCCGATCACAGTCCGGATTGACTCCGGTGAGCTCAACCAAATGCTGGTGAACCTGATGATCAATGCGCGCGACGCGATTACCGCGCACGGAGAAATCGCCATCGGCTGGGAACGTATGGACGCCACTGGGCGCATCTGTGCGTTCAGCCGGAAGCGCCTGAGTGGTGAGTATGTCGCCATCTTCGTATCGGATAGCGGTTCGGGAATCGAGGCCGAAACGCTCAAGCGTATCTTTGATCCTTACTTCACGACCAAAGATGTCGGCAAGGGATCGGGACTCGGCCTGTCTATGGTCCAGGGCATCATGCACCGTGCCGGTGGCCATGTATTGGTCGACTCGCCACCCGGGACCGGCACCACGTTTCGGCTATTGTTTCCAGTGACACTGGCCATCAACCCGTCCCAACAACAGGAGCCCAAGGAGGCCACCATTCCCAACAAGGGCACAGGCCAGGTGATTTGGGTAATCGACGATGAAGCACCTATTTGCCGCTATTTGAACGAGTTGCTGGGCGAATGGGGCTATGAAGTGCAGACGTTTCAAGACCCGTTGCAAGCTTGGGCAGCTTTCCAGACCGTGCCGTCTCGTGTCGACCTGGTGGTCACAGACCAAACCATGCACGGCATGACAGGTACCGAGTTGATTGATCAGATGCGCGGATTAAGGCCAGATCTTCCCGTGGTGATCTGCTCCGGCCAAGTCGACGAACTGGCGCTGGCCGAGTGCAAAAAAATCAAGGTGTTTCGCAAGCCTGTGAATGCCCACCAGTTCCTCTGTTCGGTGGCCGAACTGCTAACGGACGAAACCGCCGTCGTAGAACGTCGTTAAGTCGGGCGTTCGGGGCCGCCCTGGATGTTCCGCACCAGCGTGCCTTCCCGGCGCGCGCCCCGATCAGCGTCCAGATTGTTCGTTTGCTGGCAAGATTACCCCGCTTGGATTGCCCCTCCCTCCGTACTCTCGCGAACGACTGCGATGTGCATCACCTTGGTGCGACATCTGGCGGGAAGCAGCAACAAAAAAGCCGTTGACCCTGATGGGGCAACGGCTTCCGAATTCTTGGTGGTGATAGGTGGACTTGAACCACCGACCCCAGCATTATGAATGCTGTGCTCTAACCAACTGAGCTATATCACCTGCAACGCGAAGCATTATGAGGGTTGGCACCAATACTGTCAAGGAACGCCCCGAAAAATCTGTAAATTATTTGTGCGGGTGGGGCGTTATTCGCGGTTGTTATTATTTTTGCTTCGCCACGATCGCGTCCAGCATGTGTCCGGCCGGTTCGGGTGCCAGGCAGTCGAGCACGACGCGCTGCGGCATCGAGCGCAGCCACGTCAGCTGACGCTTGGCCAGCTGACGGGTGGCGATGATGCCGGTCTCGCGCATGGTGCGGTAGTCAATCTGGCCGTCCAGATAATCCCACATCTGGCGGTAGCCGACGCAGCGCATCGACGGCAGGCCGGGATGCAGGTCGCCACGGCGGCGCAGCACTTCGACTTCGGTGATCAGGTTACCGTCTTCGCTGTCTTCCAGCATCAGGTCGAAGCGGCGTGCGATGCGCTCGTGCAGCACGGCGCGATCGGACGGCTCCAGCGCGAACGACAGCAGCTCGAATGGCAGTTCGGTTTTCTCGCGCAGCGCCAGCAGCGCCGACATGGGCTGGCCACTGAGGGTGCAGATTTCCAGCGCGCGCTGGATGCGCTGGGCGTCGTTCGGCGCCAGCCGCGCCGCTGTTTGCGGGTCGAGTGTGGCCAGCCGCGCATGCATGGCGGGCCAGCCGATGCGGGCTGCGTCGTCTTCCAGTGCGGCGCGCAGCAGCGGGTCGGCGCCGGGCAGGTCATCGAGGCCGTCGGCTAGTCCTTTGAAGTACAGCATGGTGCCGCCCACCAGCAGCGGCAATTTGCCGCGCGCCACAATCTGCTCGACCAGACGCAGCGTATCGGCGCGGAACTGGGCCACCGAATAGGCGTCCAGCGGGTCGATGATGTCGATCAGGTGGTGCGGCACGGCGGCACGTTCGGCGCGGGTGGGTTTGGCGGTGCCGATGTCCATGCCGCGGTACACCAGCGCCGAATCGACCGAGATGATTTCGGCTGGGATGTGCTGGGCGATGGCCAGTGCGGCGGCAGTCTTGCCGGACGCGGTGGGCCCCATGATGGCGACCGCCAGCGGCCGGGAGGTAGAGTGAGTCATGATGCGTCTGGGTTATTGGCCGCGCAGGAACAGCTTGTCGAGCGCGCCGATTTCGACCTGCACCCAGGTCGGGCGGCCGTGGTTGCACTGGTCGGCGCGTTCGGTGCTTTCCATCTGGCGCAGCAAGGCGTTCATTTCCTGCACCGACAGGATGCGGTTGGCGCGCACCGCCGTATGGCAGGCCAGCGTGCCGAGTAATTCATTGCGGCGCTCGATCAGTACTCGCGAGCCGCCGTATTCGCGCACGTCGCGCAGCACGTCGCGCGCCAGCGTCTGGGCGTCGGCATTTTTCAGCAGCACCGGCACCGAGCGTACCGCCAGTGTGGTGGGCGACAGCGCGGCGATGTCAAAGCCCAGCGCCTGCAGCGTTTCCTGATGTTCGCTGGCGGTGCCGACTTCGATCGCGTCAGCGTAGAAGGTGACGGGAATCAGCAGCGGTTGCACCTGCATGTCCTGACCGGAGACCTGATTGTCGAGCGCCGACTTCAGTTGTTCGTACAGGATGCGTTCGTGCGCCGCGTGCATGTCGACCAGCACCAGTCCCTTGCTGTTCTGCGCCAGAATATAGATGCCGTGCAATTGCGCCAGCGCGAAGCCGAGCGGGAATTCTTCCTGTGCCATCGCTTCCGGCGAGACACTAAACGGGGTCGCCTGCGGTAGCGCCAGATCGGCTTCGGCGCGGTAGTTGCTGACCGGGCCGGCGCCGCCAAACAGCGCGCCATAGCGCTCGGTGCTCTGGGCCACGCCGCCGTCGCTGCGGCTGCCATACGGCGACGGTGAGAAGGTTGGGGTGTAGTCCGGCGTCAACAGCGCGCCGAAGGAGCTTTGCAGTTGCTCGCTGCGCCAGCTGCCTGAACTGGCCAGCGTGTCGGCCGCCGGCAGCGGCGATGGCACGCTGCCGTGCGCCGTGGCCGAGGTCTGGGCCAGTGCGCGCTGCACCGCATGGAACACAAACTGGTGCACGGCGCGGCTGTCGCGGAAGCGTACTTCGATTTTTGACGGATGCACGTTGACGTCGACCAGCGCCGGGTCCAGTTCCAGTGCCAGCACATAGGATGGGAAGCGGTCGCCATGCAGCACGTCGGCGTACGCGGCCTTGACGGCGTGCACCAGCAGCTTGTCGCGTACGTAGCGCCCGTTGACGTAGAAGAACTGGCCGTCGGCGCGCGCTTTGGAGGCGGTCGGCAGGCCGGCGTAGCCGTGCAGGCGCAGCGGGCCGGCCGCTTCGTCGATCGGCAGGCGCGCTTCGGCAAAGCCGTCGCCCAGAATATGGGCGCTGCGCTTGGCCATCTCGCTGACGTTCCAGTGGTCGATGGTGCGGCCGTTGTGGCTGAGCGAGAAGGAGACATCGGGACGGGCCAGCGCGATGCGGCGCACGACTTCGGCGCAATGGCCAAATTCGGTCTGTTCGGATTTCAGGAATTTGCGTCGCGCCGGGGTGTTGAAATACAGGTCCTGGACGTCGACTGTGGTGCCTTGGGCGCCGGAGGAGGGCGCGACCGTGCCGAGATGGGAGCCGACGATTTCCCACGCATGTGCTGCATCGGCGGTGCGCGAGGTCAGCGTGACGGCCGCCACCGAGGCGATCGAGGCCAGTGCTTCACCGCGGAAGCCGAGCGTACCGACGTTTTCCAGATCGTCCAGTGAGGCGATCTTGGAGGTGGCGTGGCGCGACAGCGCCAGCGCCAGTTGTTCGGGCGGGATGCCGCGGCCGTTGTCGCTGATGGCGATGCGTTTCACACCGCCTTCTTCGAGCCGCACGGTGATCTGGGTGGAGCCGGCGTCGAGCGCGTTTTCCAGCAGTTCTT
>JBGSBQ010000055.1:0-12245 GCA_041730475.1 Sphingomonadaceae bacterium | reverse complement strand
GTACAGGCGGCGGTCACCCATCAGGCGCTCCAGCCCGTCTTCGACGCACAGGATGTGGTCGGCGTTGGGCGGGACAGGAAAGCCGGTGGCGCGGGGAGCAGTCATGGCGGAACAGGGGCGGGCTGGACGATTCAGTACGATACCAGAATCGGCGCAGCGCAGCGCAGGGTAAAATAGCCGATTGCCGTTACCGTCAGACTTGCCGATGCCCTTACACCATCCGCGCTTGCAGCGCGCCAAATATGCGTTGCCCAGTATCGTGACCTTGCTGTCGATTGCCTGTGGCTTCGGCAGCATCGTGATCTCGGTCGACAATGCCGCCGTCGGCAGCGCCCATGATTACCGGCTGGCCGCCGTGCTGCTGGTGCTGGCCGGCGTGTTCGATGCCCTCGATGGCATGGTGGCGCGCGCCACCGGCACCAGTTCGGACTTTGGCATGCAGCTCGATTCGATTGCCGACGTGATGAACTTCGGCTGTGCGCCGGCGATGCTGTTGTACTGCTATGGTTTTGTGCAGCTGGGCACGCACGAGCCGGCACTGCTGCGCGTGGGCGGCATCGCCAGTTTCTTCTTTGTCGCCTGCGGCGCCCTGCGGCTGGCACGCTTCAACGTCAACGTCGGCCGCACCGATCCGCGCTATTTCGTCGGCATGCCGATCACGGCCGGCGCGGCCTGTGTGGCCTCGGTGGTGGTGGCGTGGCCGGATCCGGCCAGCAGCAGCCTGCAGGGCGGCCTGCTGGTGGCGCTACTGTTCGGGGTCGGCAGCCTGATGGTGTCGACGCTGCGCTTCCCCAGCTCCAAGCAACAGAAAAGCCTGGCGGCGCTGCTGCTGGTGCTGCTCAACCTGGGCCTGCTGGCCTGGCTGCAGGCGCTGTATTTTGCGCTGTTCTTCGCCGTCTACATTATCGCCACGCTGGCACTGAACCTGGCGTGGCTGCGCGGCTGGCGCGGTATCGCGCCGCCCGTCGTGTACCCGGACTGACGCCGTCAGGCCACCTCGTGGCCGCGGGCCGCGCGCAGGATGGTGAACCACTGCGGGCGGCTGAGGCGGAACTGGGTCGCTTGCACCGCCTCGGCCACGGCGGCGATGCGCCCGCTGCCCGTTAGCGGCAGGGGGCGTGACGGCAGTTGCATAATCCACGCAAAGACCACACTGGCAAACGGCTGCTGCAGCTCGTCGGCAACCTGCTGGATGACGCTGCGCACGCGCTGGGCGCCGGCGTCATCCTGGCTGAACAGGCGGCCGCCCGCGAGCGGTGACCAGATCATCGGCGCCACGCCCAGATCTTGCAGGCCGTCGAAGGTTGCGTCATACATGGGGGCAACCACCAGCGGCGAGAATTCGACCTGGTTGGTGGCCAGCGGAATGCGCCGGTGCAGGCTCTCGAACTGGTGGCGGCTGAAGTTGGAGACGCCGAAATGACGCACCTTGCCGTCGGCGCGCAGGCGCTGGAAGGCGTCGGCCACTTCATCGAAGTCCATCAGCGGATCGGGACGGTGGATCAGCAGCAGGTCGAGGTGGTCGGTGCCCAGCTGGCGCAATGAATGCTCGGCCGAGGCGATGATGTGGGCCGCGCTGGTGTCGTAGTGCTGGATGGTGTGCGCCGGGCGGGCCGGCGTGACCAGCTTGATGCCGCACTTGCTGACCAGTTGCATGCGTGCGCGCAAGCCCGGTTGCAGCGCCAGCGCTTCGCCAAACGCGGCTTCCACGCCATAGCCGCCATAGATGTCGGCATGGTCGAAGCTGGTCACGCCCAGCTCCAGGCATTGCTCGATAAAGGTCAGGCGTTGTTGGGGCGTCAGGTTCCACTCATTCATGCGCCACATGCCGGCCACGATGCGCGACAGCGTCAGGCCAGTGGCACTGGTGGGAAGGGATGGACAGGTCAGTTGGCTCATGGGCATGCTTTCGATGGGGGACGGACGAACAAGATCAGCGCAGATTATAACGACAAGCTTGCCATTCGGTGCCGTTGGCCCCCGTCATCCATTGTATGATGGCAACAGTCGTCGCACGACGTGGAATTTTTGGGGCTGGAGGGTGTCGGGTGGGGGTGTTCGCGTTTTTGAAGTCGCTGCTGGGGACCAAGCCGGTGCCACTGGTGCCGGCGCCGTCGGCCCGGGCCGCGCCCGTGATGGCCAGCGTGGTGCAGGCGCCGTTGGTGTTGCGCACCGAGATCATCGACGCCCGCAACCGCCTGTGTGGTTACCGGTTTACGGTGCCGTCGGCCAATGCGCAGCAGGCGCTGGCCGAAACCCTGGTGCTGGCGGCGCTGGCGGCGGCCGGGGTGGCGGCGTTTGCCGAGCGCCGCCTGGCGCTGGTGCCGCTCAGCGCCGAAGCGATCGTCTTGCACCGCCACCTGCCGTTGCAGGCGCCGCACACCGTGTTTCTGCTCGATGTGCAGCAGGCTGGCCTGCCACCCGCGCAACTGGCCGGGCGCTTGCGCGCGCTGCGCGACAGCGGCAGCCAGGTTGGCCTGTGCGGGATACGCTCGGTGGCCGAACAGGCGGCGCTGCTGGCCGAGTGCGATGTGGTGGTATTGACGCTGACCCCGGATAGTCTGGTCGAGTTCCAGGCCCTGAAGCGGCAGATCCGCAGCGCTTACCCGGCGATCCGGCTGCTGGTCGACGGTGTGGCGTCGTGGGATGAACAGCGCATGTGCCAGTCGCTCGGCTTCAGTTATTGCATGGGCGACTTCCTGACCACGGCCGACCAGATCGACGCCGAGGCCAAGATCGACCAGAGCCGCCTGACGTCGATCGAGCTGCTGAACCTGCTGCGCAGCGAGGCCGAACTGACTGAACTGATCGAGGTCGCCAAGCGCGATCCCGGCATGACCTATCAGATGCTGCAATGGGCGAATGCGCCGGCCAATGGCCAGAGCACCACCGTCACCAGTTTGCACCAGGCGTTCCTGGTGCTGGGCCGCAATCAGTTATACCGCGATCTGATGGTGTCGATGTTCCGCCTCGGTGGCGCCGGCAACCAGGCCCGCGACGAGGCGTTGCTGGAGGTGGCATTGCGGCGCGCGCGCTTCCTGGAAACGGTAGCGCAAGGGGTGCTGGCGCAGGCCACGCGCGATGAATTGTTCCTGGTGGGTTTGCTGTCGCTGTTTGAAGTGTTGCTGGGGATGCCGATGGCGCAGCTGGTGGGTAGCATGCAGCTGTCGGCGGACATCCGCAGCGTGCTGCTGCACAGCGAGGGGCCGTATGCGCCTTACCTGATGCTGGTGCTGCTGCTTGAACGCAACAAGCTGGAGCGGGCCATCGTCGTGGCGCGCACGCTGCAGCTCGATCCGAACTGCCTCGGCCCCGTGACCAGCGCCGCCTTCCAGTGGGCGCAGGAATCGATCGGCCTGACGGCGTCGGACGACGGCGCGGCATAACCACGCCCGCCCAGCGCGGTCACGCCGTTCCGCGCACATGCCGTAGCGTGCGACTGCCCCCAGGACCAGACCTGGGGGGCAGACCCGCCGGGACGCGGCGTCATTGCCGTGCCGGGTGGCGCCGCGTCAGTCCCGCGGCGGCGGGAATCCCTGCGCAGCCGCTGCCATGACGGCGTGCCGCATGGCCCTTATTTGAGCCACAAACGGATCGAATCCCAGGCGCGGCCGAAGATCGAGGCTTGGTCCACCGATTCCAGCGCCAGCACCGGCAGTTCCAGCAGCGGCTTGCCATCGACCACCATCTTCAGCGTGCCGACGCGGCTGTTCTCGGCCAGTGGGGCGACCAGCGGGTCCTTGCGCTCGAGCGCCGGTTTCATCTTGGCGGCGACGCCCTTCGGTACCGTGACCAGCACATCATTGGCGAAGCCGATCTTGACCGTGCTCTTCGAGCCTTTCCAGATTTCCGGCGTGGCGATGGCCTGGCCCTTGGCATACAGCTTGACCGTATCGAAGTTCTGGAAGCCCCAGTTCAGCAGTTTCTGGCTTTCCTGGGTGCGGGCCTGGTCGGACGAGGTGCCCAGCACCACCGAGATCAGGCGTCGCTCGCCGCTGCCATTCGGGCGGTGCGCCGAGGCGATCATGCAATAGCCCGCCGCTTCGGTGTGGCCGGTCTTCATGCCATCGACGGTCGGGTCCAGCCACAGCAGTCGGTTGCGGTTGGGCTGCGTGATTTTGTTATAGGTAAAGCTTTTCACCGAATCGATCTTGTAGAACTCGGGGAAGTCCAGGATCACGCGCTTGGCCAGCACCGACAGGTCTTGCGCGGTCGAGTAGTTTTCCGGGCTGGGCAGGCCATGCGGGTTGGCGAAGCGGGTCGCCGTCAGGCCCATGCGCTGGGCTTCCTTGTTCATCATGACGACGAAGGCGGCTTCATCGCCGGCCACCGCTTCGGCCAGTGCCACCGCCGCATCGTTGCCCGATTGCACCATCAAGCCATATAGCAAGTCATTGATGCTGACTGGCGTGGCGGGATCGATGAACATCTTGGAGCTGCTGGAATCGACCTTCCAGGCCTTGGTGGAGACGTTGACCAGCTGTTTCAGATCGAGTTTCTTGTCGCGCAGCGCGCCAAAGGTCACATACGCCGTCATGATCTTGGTCAGCGAGGCGGGCTCGACGCGGGCGTTCGGGTCTTGTGCTGCAATGATCTGGCCGCTGGTGGCGTCCAGCAGCAGCCAGGACTTGGCGGCGATGGTCGGCGGTGGCAGCGTTTGGGCCACAGCGGCGGACAATAACATCACACTGGCCGCCAGGGCCGCGATAATTTTTTTCATGGGTACGAGAGTCGGGATAAAAGGGTGATCAAAAAAAAGCTGCCCATTATAGAGCGTCAATCCTCGGCGGCGGCGTCCGTGTCGGGCGCGCCGCGCTGCCACAGCTGGCTGACCCAGCTCTTGATGTGTTGCAGCTTGCGGTGGAAGAAGTGGTCGGCGCCGGGGATCACGAGCACGGGAATGTCTTGCGGGCGGGCCCAGTCGAGCACGTCCTTCAGCGGGATGGTGTCGTCCAGTTCGCCGTGGATCAGGATGGTGTTGGCAGGAATTGCCGGCATGGCCCATTTGCCGGCCGCGCTGCCGACCAGCACCAGGCGCTCGGCCGGGGTGCCGGCCGCGATCAGGCGTTGCTGTAACTGCGCCTGTACGAAGGTGCCGAACGAGAAGCCGGACAAGGCCACCGGCAGGTCCGGGTAGCGCGCCGTCAGGTGGGCATGCAGCAGGGCCATGTCATCGGTCTCGCCGAGGCCGTGATCGTGCACGCCTTCGGAGGTACCGACGCCGCGGAAATTGATGCGCGCCGTGACGTAGCCGAGGTTGACGAAGGTGCGCGCCAGCGTCACCGCGACCTTGTTGTCCATGGTGCCGCCGTAGAGCGGATGTGGATGGGCCACCAGCGCAATGCCGCGCGGGGCGCCGGCTGGATGCTCCAGCAAGCCTTCCATCAGGCCGGCGCCGCCGGCCAGCGTGAATTTTTCTGCGTGTTTGTTCATGGGGGTTCGGGATCAGATTTTCAGGCGGTCGACGACCTGGCCGTTGACCAGGTGGCGCTCGACGATTTCATCGATATCGCTGGTGTCGACATAGGTGTACCAGGTGCCTTCCGGATACACCACCAGCACCGGGCCTTCTTCGCAGCGGTCCAGGCAGCCGGCCTGGTTGATGCGAACCTTGCCGGCGCCGTTCAGGTTGAGTTCCTTGCAGCGTTTTTTTGCGTGCTTTTGCGCCACGTCGGCCTGGTGGTCGCCGCAGCTGCCGCGGCCGTCGCTGCGCTGGTTCATGCAAAAGAAGACGTGGTGTTTGAAGTAGGAAGTATCGCTCATGGCAGTCTCGGGAATGGTGTCAGGCGTAATGATACCCGTCCTGACGCTTAGGGTTGGTTCAGTTTATGCGCAGGCAGCCACAGGAACCAGACCGCGCAGAAGGGCCACAGCAGCGCCAGGCACTGGGCCGCGCCATTGAAATTGAGGAATTTCCCCTGCACCCAGCTTTGCAAGGTGGCGACAAAATACGGGTTGGCCGGCGTGGTGTTGATGATGACTAAACTGAGCAGCAAGGTGACGACGGCCAGCCGCCGCTGCGCTACATGGGGCGCAAAAGTCAGGCCGGCCAGCATGATGGCACCGATCAGGAAGCCACCCTCGGCGCCCGGCGTGACCCAGACGAAGGCGTTCTCCGGTGCGAACAGCAGCGCCGTGGCGAGCGCCTTGACGACGATGGCGGCGCCGATCAGCAGGGCCACCAGCCAGCCGCGCGGGGCCGGCCGGCGCAGCAGGCACAGCAAGGTGAGTGCGGCACCCACCATGCCGCAGGCGGTCAGGATGGTTTCCGACAGCCAGTATTGTTCGACCGTCAGCACGGCATCGGGCCGCACATAGCTGGCCAGGTCGATCTCGCTGTCCAGCAGCAGCGACAGCCAGTCCGACAGGATGGGCAGCAGCTGGCCTAGGCCGAACAGAAAACTTTGCGGATAGATTTGCGCCAATGGCCACAGCGCCAGCAGCACCAGGCCCTGGCTGGCATGCGGGGCGAACCAGCGCTGGCGCAGCCGGTACAGATGGCTTTGCCCCAGCAGTTTGCGTACCGTCAGCAGGCCGGCCACGGCGCCCAGCGCGCAGCCGGCGGCATTGGTGTAGAAGTCGAGGTTGGACGAGACCCGGCTGGGCAGATAGGTCTGCACCGATTCCATCAGCGCCGACAGCAGCAGGCCGCAGGCGCTGGCCAACAGCAGGGCCAGTGCGCCACGGAAGCGCGGGTACAGCGCGTACACAATCAGTGTCCCCAGCGGCATGTAGCCGACCACGTTGATGATGGCATCAAACTTGGTCCAGTACTGCGGCATGCTGGTGTGTTCGAGGAAGATCAGCGGCGACAGGCCCTGATTGCGCCAGCCCGAAAACGGGAACCAGCTGGCGTAGACGATCAGCAGCGCATACGCCAGCAGCGCCGCCCGTGCCAGCGGCGAGGGGCGGCTGGCGGCGAGCGGCAGCGACGGTGCGGCCGTGGCCGTCGCTGCGCTCGTCGGCGTGGCCGCGGGCGGCGAGGGCCGGATCGGGGCGTCGCTCATGCGCGGTTCACTGCGGGCGACGCTCCGGCGGCAGCGTCGCCAGCCACGTCAGCAGGTCGGCGGCCAGCGCATCGCTGCTGTCGGCCAGCGCGTGGGCGCCACCGGCTGCGTCGGGCGTGGGGGCCGGGCTGCTGCGCTGGAAACTGCGCTGGTCAAGCAATTGGTGGCCCCGGAACACCGAAGCGCGCAGCGCGATCTGGCCGCTGCTGTGGCTGGCGCGGTCGAAATGCTGGGCAAAGTCATCGACTTCAATGCGCAGCAGCGGCAGGCTGGCGGCGGCATCGGTGGTCGACAAGACCTTGATCCCGGCTTGCGCGAGGCGGGTCTTCAGGCGCTGGGTCAGCAGTTGCAGCGGGCTGCTGGTCCACTGGTGATAGGCGTAGGGACGGGCCTGACGCGCATCGGCATACAGCAAGCGGTACACCATGCGCTCCGTATCGAGCGCGGCCGGGCCGCTGAGGTCGGCCACGATCAGCGCCGGGATTGGCGGCGTGGTCGCTGGCTGGGCCAACGGCAGCGCCGGGCCGAAGTCATAGACGGCGCTCGGCTGGCCGCCACTGCTGGCGCAGCCGGCCAGCAGCAGGGGCGTCAGCAGCGCGGCCAGGGCCAGGGTACGGAAGTGGTTCATGGGTGTCCTCATTTGGCGGGTGCGGCAAAGCCGGGTTCACCGGGGCCGGGCGGGGTGCCGGGGGCGCCGAAGATGATGCTCTGCGGCCGGTCGTTGATCTTGTTCATGGTGCTTTTCAGCGCGCGCATCGAGGCCCGGGTTTCATCGGTCAGTGCAATCACATGCGGCAGCGCGTCCAGCTCGACGCCGCTGGTCACCGCTTCTACCGATAGGCCGACCCGGTCCAGCGTGGCGCTGGCGCGCGCGATCGGCCCGCCCGGCGCTTGCAGGTGCTTGCTCAGGCGGGTGGCGTCGACGGCCAGTGCGGTAAACGAGTTCAGTGTGGTCTGGGCGTGTTCTGCCAGCAGCGGCAGCCGTGCTGCGGTCGGTTGCAGCTGGTCGGCCAGATCGCGGTAGCGTTGCGCCGTGGTGCTGACATCGGCGAAGGCACCAAGGATGAGCTGCTGGTTGGCCGGCGTCAGCAGCGCATTCAGGCGCACGCTGACTTCCTGGGTCTGCGCCAGGATCTCCTTGCCGCGTTTTTCGAGCTGGTCGAACAGGCCGGCGCGCAGCGGGATGCGGCTGGGGTTATCGGTGTTGGTGGCCAGACGCGGCGAGCCGGTCTGCTCGTCATCGAGCTGAATGTAGGCGATCCCGGTCACGCCCTGATAGGCCAGCGTGGCGAAGGTGGTCTTGGTGATCGGCGCATCGGCATTGATGTTCAGGTTGACGAGGATCTGGCCGGTCTGTTTGGGATCGAACACGATGCTGCCAACCCGGCCCACCTCGAGCCCGCGATAGCGCACCGGCCCCTGTGGATTCAGGCCCGGCACCGCCTGCGTGGTGGCGATCTGGTATGGCACCCGTTCGGTGCGGTCGCGGTTGAACCACATCCCGAACAGCACTGCCGCTATCAGCAGCGTGATCGTGAAGAAGCCTGTCAACAAGGCGTGGGATCGGTTTTCCATCAGTGCTGCTCCGGTGTGGGGGGGCTGGCCTCGTTCGGGATGCCGAGCGCCTCCAGTGCGCGGCGACCGCGGTCGCCGAGGAAGAATTCCTGGATAAAGGGATGGTCGACTTTCAGCAGCTGCTGCGTGGTGCCGAGCGCGATCACATGCTTCTCGGCCAGCACGGCGATGCGGGTCGACAGCGCGAACAAGGTGTCCAGATCATGGGTCACCATCACCACCGTCAGCCCCAGTTCGCGGTGCAGCGACTTGATCAGCGCGACAAACGCTTCTGACAGGTCGGGATCGAGGCCGGCGGTCGGTTCGTCGAGGAACAGCAGCTTCGGCTCCAGCGCCAGCGCGCGCGCCAGCGCGACCCGTTTGACCATGCCGCCGGACAGGTCGGACGGCATCTTGTTCGCATGTTCGGGGCCGAGGCCGACCATATTCATTTTCAGCAGCACGGCATCGCGGATCAGGTCGGCCGGCAGCTTGCGCAGTTCGTGCATCGGTTGCGCGATGTTCTCGAACACGGTCAGCGCTGAATACAGTGCGCCCTGCTGGAACAGCATGCCCCAATGGTTGCGCAGCTGCTGCAGCGCGTCCGAGTCGACCAGACTGATATCTTCGCCGAACACGCGCACGCAGCCGCGCGCCGGATGTTCGAGGCCCAGCATCTGGCGCAGCAGCGTGGTCTTGCCGGTGCCGGAGCCGCCGACGATGGACAGGATCTCGCCGCGCCGGATGCTCAGGTTCAGATCCTGATGCACCACGGTGCGGCCGTATTTGGTCCACAGGTTGGTGATTTCGACCACGGGCACGCTGCCGTCCAGCGTCAGTTCACCGCTGCCGCTCGGGCAGGCCAGTTCGGCGGCGGCGGGCAGCTCGGCCATCAGAACCCCACTCCGTTGAAGACGATGGCGAACACCGCGTCGGCCAGGATCACCACCGTGATCGCCGTGACCACCGAGGTGGTGGTGCCGCGTCCCAGGCTTTCCGTGTTCGGCTTGATGCGCAGGCCGAAGTGGCACGACACCAGCGCGATCAGCATGCCGAACACGGTGCCCTTCAGCAGACCGATCATGTAATTCGCCAGCGGTACCGCTTCTGGTAATTTGAGCAGGAAGTATTGGGGCGACAGATTCAGTTCGATCTTGGCCGATACCATGCCGCCGATCAGCGCCATGACGTCGGTCCAGATCACCAGCAGCGGCATCGAAATCGCCAGCGCCAGGACCTTCGGCAGCACCAGCCGGAAGCCGTGCGAGATGCCCATCACCAGCATTGCATCGAGTTCCTCGGTGACCCGCATCACGCCCAGCTGCGCCGTGATCGAGGAGCCGGAGCGGCCGGCCACCAGAATCGCCGCCAGCAGCGGCCCCAGTTCGCGGATGATGCTCATGCCGAGCAGGTTGACCAGGAACACGTCGCCACCGAAGTTGCGCAGCTGCTGGGCCGACAGGTAGGACAGCACCACGCCGATCAGGAAGCCGACCAGCGCCGTGATGCCGAGTGCCTGAAAACCGGCGTGAAAGATATTCGCGGAGATTTCGCGCCATGGACCGCGCACCGGATTGCGCAGGAAACGTCCGGCATCTTGGGTCACCTGACCGATCAACTGGATGAAGGCGGCCAGCTGGTGCAAGAAGGTCAGCATGGCGAAGCCGAGCTTCATGACCCAGGTCAGGCGCTGGGCGCGCGGCTGCTGCAGCTCGATCGGGCCGACGCTTTCCAGCCGTTTGAAGAACTCTTCCTGCGACGGTGCCAGCCGCAGTGCTGCGGGCCGTTGCTTGCCCCAGGCATTCCAGAACACCTGGGCGCCGATATGGTCGATGCTGTCGATGGCCGTCAGGTCCCATTGCAGGTTGGGCGCCGGCTTCAGCGCTTGCAGGAAGGTGGTGATGGTCTGCATGGCCGCGCCCTGCGCCAGCGCGTGCACTTGCCAGGTGCCGCCGGCAGTGACCGACGGCCCCGAGGTGGCGCCGGGGCTGAGAGTGAGAGTTGGCTCTTGGGCAATAGGCATGTCGCCAGTTTAAGGGAGTTTGCCCGCGACCGCCACCGCTGTTCTCGGATCAGGCGGCGAGGCGCCGCGCCTGACGCTTGGGCGCGGGGGTTTCGGCGGCTTTGACCTTGGAGCCGGATTCATTGCGGCCGGCGTAATCGCTGGCCAGCAGCTGCTCGGCGTCGGCCTTGTGCATGCCGCGTGTTTGCAGCCAGCGCGCCACCAGCGCCGCCAGCCGGTCCAGCGCGATACGGTGGGTGGCGTCGGTATTCGCGTACAGCCAGTCGGAGAAGGCCATGAACTGGCCGAAGGCGTCATCGGCCAGCAGCACTGGCAAGGTATGGGCAAAGCGGCCCGAGTTGGCGACCAGGTCCCAGTAGCGGGCGAAGCGCACCAGCCGCTGCATGGTGGGGAAGTCGATATCCTTGTTGGCCAGGATGGTGTACGGCGCATAGGGTTCGAACACCAGCCCGAATTCTGCCGTGTGGCGGATGATGGGCGTGCCACGCAGGCGCTTCAGGATACCAAACTGGATCTCGTGCGGATTCAGCGCCCACAGCTGGTTGAAGCCCTGGGCAAAGCTGTCTACCGTTTCACCGGGCAGGCCGGCGATCAGGTCGACGTGCATGTGGGCGTTGGAATGCTCGGTCAGCCAGCGGATGTTGTCGGCGGCCTTCTGGTTATCCTGCTTGCGGCTGACCAGCGCCTGCACCGCGGGATTGAAGCTCTGGATACCGATCTCGAACTGCAGCGCGCCGGGCGGGAATTTGCTGATGCCTTCTTTGAGTGCATCCGGCAGATGGTCGGGCACCAGCTCGAAGTGGGCGTAGACTGGATCGTCCGGATTGGCTTCCAGCTTATCGAGGAAGAACTGCATGATCTTCAGGCTGGTCTTGATATTCAAATTAAAGGTGCGGTCGACGAACTTGAACAGCCGGGCCCCGCGCGCATGCAGCGACTCCAGCTCCGCCAGAAAGGATTCCAGCGCAAACGGCCATGCCGTCTTGTCCAGCGCCGACAGGCAGAATTCGCACTTGAACGGACAGCCACGCGAGGCTTCGACATAGATCGTGCGGTTTTTGATGTCGTCATCCGAATACAGGGAGTAGGGCAGTTTGATGTCGGCCAGCGGCGGCTGCACGCCCGCATGGATCTTCATCAGCGGCTGCGGGCCGTTCAGGATCTGGCCGCACAATTGGGGGAAGGTGACATCGCCCCAGCCGGTGATCAGGTAGTCGGCCAGCTTGACGATCTCCTGCTCGCCCGCTTCGTAGGACACTTCCGGGCCGCCTAATACGATCGTCACATGGGGCGCGACCCGTTTCAGCATGGCGACGACCTTGGTGCTCTCTTCCACGTTCCATATATAGATACCGAATCCGACGATCTTCGGCTGGTGGGCGAGGATGCGTTCGACGATCTCGGTGGTCTTCGCGCCAATCACGAATTCCTGCAGGCGGGTCTGTTCCTGCAACGCCCCCATATTCGCTAATAGATAGCGCAGTCCCAGCGAAGCATGGGTATAGCGGGCGTTCAGGGTAGTAAGCAGGATAGTCATGACAGCGCAGTAATTCGGTGAAACCGCTATTTTACGCTGCTGCCCTTGTCAGCAGGCGGTGGCTTTGCTATAGTTCGCCCCCTCGCAGAACAACGCATGCAAATGCAGAGTGAAGCGAGAAAAA
>JBGSBQ010000054.1:0-12296 GCA_041730475.1 Sphingomonadaceae bacterium | reverse complement strand
CATCACCATACCACTCGACATGCTGGAGGCGCGCATGATGGTGAATTCGGAGGTGGCCGCAAACTGCGCCATCGTGTAAATAGTGCCGATCAGCGCGGCGATCGGCATCACTTCATACACATGGCCAGGTAGCTGAATCAGCACATACAGAAAGGCATACTGGATCGCATAGCCGTTCTTGCCGATCGACGGCAGTTCGCCGGTCAGGTCAAGGAAGGCTTGCAGCGCCAGGAAGGCGACCAGCACAAAGGCGACGGCCTGCAGGATGGAGACAGCAAAATAGCGTTGCAGGATTTTCATTTGCGGGCACGTTTCATCAATGCCAGCAAAGCCAGCGGGTGGTAGCGGTGGTTCACATTCAACCGCCAGGCGAACAGGCCAAACACGGCCAGCGCGGCGATCACGTGCAGCGGCCACCAGGACACGGCAAACATGAACTTGCCCTGCTTGACGCTGGCCTCCACCAGCTTCACCAGATTGCTGTAGCTGAAGAAGATCAGCAGCGCGATGATCAGATTGGCCGAGCTGCCGGCGCGCGGGTTGACGAAGCCGAGCGGGATCGCCAGCAGGATCAGCACCAGGCAGGTCAGCGGCGAAGCGATGCGCCACAGCAGTTCTGCGCTAGCTTCATTGCTGCGGTCTTCCAGCAGCGCCATGGTGCTGATGGCATCGACGTTGTGATCCGATTCCAGCTCCTGCGACTGGCTGGCAACGCGCATGCTGTAGCTTTCGAATTCCATGGTCTGGAAGTCGGCCTGTCCCGGCACACCTTGATAGCGACGGCCATTCTTCAGGACCAGATAACGCTCACCCTTGGGGCCATTATTGATCACACCTTCGCGCGCCACGATGACGGCGGTGCCATGTTCATCCACCGTGTTGACGAACACGTTCTGCACTACTGCCGTGCTGCCGCTGACACCTTCGACGAAGAAAATGCGGTTGGCCGCGGCCGATTCCTTGAACTGGCCGGGCGAGACTTTTTGCAGGTCTTCGCGCTTGGCGAAGCGCTCCACATACTCCGAACTTTTCTGCTTGGCCCACGGCGTCGCGACGAAGCTCAGGCCCGCCGTCAGCAGCACCATCGGCAGGCCGAAAGTCAGCACCGGACGGATCCAGCTGGTCAGGCTCAGGCCAGAGGCAAACCACACCACCATCTCCGAATCGCGATAGCTGCGCGTGACCACCATCAGCACTGAAATAAAGCTGGTGAGGATCAGGATAGTTGGCAGATAATTCAAGGCTGCGAAGACGATCAGCGCGATCACATCACTGGACGCGACCTTGCCGCCCGCGGCCTTGCCGAGGACAGTGATCAGGGTCCAGGTGATGCAGATGCTGAACAGGACGGTGAAGGTGGCCCCGGCGGCACTGGCCATTTCACGTCGTAGGGCGCGTTGAAAGATCATTCGAAAGTTATAATTCGGTAGTTATGGCCCCACAAACGGGGCTCTGGTTATCAGAAGCTTAAAAAAAACAGCCCGGCCTATCAGGCCTGCGGGCTGGCATTCGTACACGACACGGAGAATCAAATGGACTTTAGCATAAAAGCATTCGACACAAAAAACACCATCACCTCGGCCAAGAGCGGCGTCGTCGCCGTTGCCGTCTTCGAGAACAAGAAGCTCTCGCAGGCTGCCAAGGCGCTCGATGGTGCGGGTGAGATCACGGCTGCGCTCAAGTCTGGCGACATCACCGGCAAAGCCGGCACCACACTGCTGCTGCGCGGCGTCACGGGTGCAGCGGCCGAACGCGTACTGCTGGTCGGTCTGGGTGATGAAGCGGCCATCAGCGAGAAAAGCTTTGCCAGTGGCGTACAGGCTGCATTGAAGGCCTTCGCTGGCCTGGGCGCGACCGACGCTATTATCGCACTGCCACTGACCGAAGTGAAAGAGCGCGACGTGAATTGGGCCATCCGTTCGGTGGTGCAAGCCGCGCATGAAGGCGTGTTCCGCACCGACGGCCAGAAGAGCAAGAAGGATCCAGCACCTGCCGGCGTCAAGAAGATCGCGCTGGCCGTGCCCAACACCGCCGCCACCAAGCTGGCACTGGCCCAGGCAGTCGCGATCGCCAACGGCATGGATCTGACCAAGGAACTGGGCAACCTGTCGGCCAATATCTGCACCCCAACCTATCTGGCCAACACCGCCAAAAAGCTGGGCAAGGACTACAAGTTCGAGGTCGAAGTGCTGGACCGCAAACAGCTGGAAGCACTGAAGATGAACAGCTTCCTGTCGGTCACCAACGGCAGCGAGCAGCCACCGAAATTCATCATCATCAAGCACATGGGCGGCAAGCCGAAAGATGCGCCCGTGGTGTTGGTCGGTAAAGGCATCACCTTCGACACCGGCGGCATTTCGCTGAAGGCCGGTCCCGGCATGGACGAAATGAAGTACGACATGGGCGGCGCCGCTTCGGTGCTGGGCACCATGCGCGCCATCGGCGAAATGGGTCTGAAGCTGAACGTGATCGGCGTCATCGCTGCCTGCGAAAACATGCCATCGGGCCGCGCCACCAAGCCGGGCGACATCGTCACGTCGATGAATGGCCTGACCATCGAAATCCTGAACACCGACGCCGAAGGCCGTCTGGTGCTGTGCGATGCGCTGACCTACTCCGAGCGCTTCAACCCGGCCGCCGTGATCGACATCGCTACGCTGACCGGCGCCTGCATCGTCGCGCTGGGCCACCATAACAGCGGCCTGTTCACGCGCCACGATGCGGCACACGACCAGCTGGCCGACGAGATTCTGGCCGCCGGCAAGGCTGCCAGCGATACCGCATGGCGCCTGCCGATCGGTGAGCAGTACAACGAGCAGCTGAAGTCCAACTTTGCCGATCTGGCGAATATCGGCACCCCGGGCGGCGCCTCGTGCACGGCAGCAGCCTTCCTGGAAAACTTCACCCGCAAGTACACCTGGGCCCATCTGGATATCGCTGGCACCGCGTGGAAATCGGGTGGCGCCAAGGGTGCCACCGGCCGTCCGGTTCCGCTGTTGACCAACTTCCTGATCAACCGCGCCTAAGCCTAGGGCGGCAGGCGCCCGCCTGCCGCTAGAACAGCGTGACGCCCGGCGCTGGCGGCGGCAAGCCGTCGCCGCGCTCGGTCGCATGCATCAGCACCGTCAGCGTGGCAGGATAGTCGTGGCCCGCCCCCGTATTCTTGTCGACGAAATAGCCCAGGCCCGCGGTCAGCACCAGATTGCCCCACAGGCTGCCATTGTTCTTCGACGCCACCTTCTCGTAGGCCCACGCCGCCTCATCTTTCTTGCAGTCGATGCGCAGCGCACTGGCGCTCTTACGGATAGTCACGCGCGCCGGCGTCAGCACAAACCACTTGCCCACATCATTCGACAGCACACAGCCGACGCCATCGAGCGGCTTATGGTCGAGCACCGTCAGCACCAGCAGATTCTGGTCAGCCGGCTCGGTCAGCGTGGCACAGCCGCCAACGGCCAGCGTGGCCGACAGCACGAGGGAATAGCAAGCAATTCGGAACATGGCACAACCCGGAGGGAATAACAGATGCTGGCAGTGTAGCAAGCAGGCGCGCTGGCCGATGCGGCTAACAGCGCGGGAATAGCGGCTTAGTTTGGTTTCTTGGTTTGGCTTCTTAGTTTGGCTTATTTACGGCGCGTCGGCACCGGCTGCGTGGCTGGCACGGCCACGGCGGTCACGCTGTTTTTCGGGCTACCGTCGATCAGGCGATCCGAATACACCAGATACACCAGCGCGTTGCGCTTGACATCGACCATGCGCACCACGCGCACATGCTTGAAGAAGATCGAGGCACGCTCGGTGAACACTTCTTCCTGCAGCGGCAACGGCCCGCTGAACGACAGGGCACCGACCTGACGGCAGGCCACCGACGATTCCGCCTTGTCCTCGGCCAGACCAATGGCGCCCTTGATGCCACCGGTTTTAGCGCGCGACAGATAGCACGACACCCCACCCACGCGCGGGTCGTCAAACACTTCGACCACCACTTTATGGTCAGGACCGAGCAATTGGAAGGCGGTATCGACCGACCCCACCGTTTCAGCCGGGGCGGCTGTACAGAACAGCAGGGACAGGAGCGCGCAGGCGGCGCGCAGCAGCGGCGTCATCACGGCGCTAATTGATCGGAGCGAAGCGCTGCACCATCACGCCGTCGACTTCGATCCATTGAAAGAACACATCTTTGGGACGTACCCAGACCGAGCCATCGGCAGCGCGATAGACGATCATCGGACTCAGGTCCGATTCCAGTGTGGCCTCGCAGACGAGTTCGTAGAGGCCACCTTTGTAATGCCGGAAACGCATGGGGTTCAGTCGTTCTGCTTGGTATTCGCCAGCGTACGCTCGCTGTCAGCCTGCACCTTTTGCTTTTTCTTCAGACTCTGGATCACTTTCAGGATGTCTTCCATCCCGCGCTCACCGTCGAGCGTGGCGAAAGCGTCCAATACCTCGTTCAGCACCTGGTTGCGTACGGCAGCCTGGTCCGAATCGAGCGTCGGTGCGCGTTGCAGGCCCGAGCGGGCACTCTGCATGGCCTTTTCACCGGCTGCAGCGTCTTTTTGCGCCGACGCTTTGCGTCCCGCAGGTGTTTTGCCATGCTCTAACGCTGCCTGCCAGATGACCCAGCGACGTTGAGTTTCGAAGACCAGATACTCGTCTGGCTTGTCTTCGCGCCTGCGCACAATGTGGCCATCGCGCTGCGCCCATGCCTCAAATGCTGATCGCATTTTATCCCTTTACCAATGCTTCACGCATGTTTCACTGTTAAAACTACAATTGTTTCCCTATAGTACCATTTATTAACCATATACAACAAATTGTGTATGTTGTTTTCTAATTTTCGGTTTTCTTCTTGGAAACTTTAGTTTTGATTTCAACTTATATAAGTATATGAGGCTTTTGATCTCTTGTTCATCTATTGTAGTACCATTCTGACAACAATGAAGCATATTCGGCAATTATTTTTACAATAAGTAGATTAAGCAACATTTTAGAGGCGTCTACGCCACACGCCTAGGCATTTTTAATGATTTTTTGGAAAAATCGACAAAAAAACAAGGCGCTAGCGGAAATTTTACGCACGGTTGCTGTCAAGTCACAATTTGCAAGTCACACCCGGTCCTGACACCCTAACAGCATATGAATCGTTTAACATGATTCAGCGCAATACGAGTACGCGCACCTCACTTAACGCGTTGCCATCGGAGCCGGTGGCGGGATGGAGTCCAGATGAATTTTAACAATTGGGGGGTTCGCGCCCGCATTACGGCAGGCTTGAGTTTGATCCTGTTGCTGGCCGTGTCCAGCGCCGCGTTTGCCTTATACCGTAACATCGATGCCAAGTATGAAGCCAGCCAGGTCAGCACGTCCTGGGTGCCGGCCATCGAAAACCTCGGTCACATGAAAGGTTTCCTGACCCAGCACTACCTGGCCGTCAGTGACCGCATGGCGGCGCCCCACACCACCGATGCTGCAGCGATTGAACAGCGCTTGCGCAGCATTGAAACCGATCTCAGCAAAGCCACCGAAATCTACGCGGCCACCCTGCTCGACTACCTGCCAGATGATCCTCAGGGGCCGGCCGAAACTGCCCTGTATCAGGACTTCCAGCGCAAGCGCGACGCCTACTTCGCGGCGGCCCGCAAGGGCCTGAACGCGCTCAAGGCTGCCGCCGGCGATGTCGAACAGGTCAATGCCGTCAGCAAGGAATTCGGCGCCGGCGGCAGCGCTGGCTTCCGCGAAGCCTACGCCGCCATGGAAGGCATCCTGAATTTCAACCTGCAGGGCACGGCCAAATCCGCCGACAAGGTGCGGGACATCGTGCTGCAAACCGAAACCAGTTCGCTGGCGACGCTGGCCATCATCACCGCCGTCGGCCTGACGCTGATCTGGCTGATTCCGCGCAGCGTGATCGCGCCCGTCAACGAAGCGGTGCAGATCGCCCAATGCATCGCGGGCGGCGACCTGAGCCGGTCGATCCGGGTCGAACGCAACGATGAACTGGGACAGTTGCTGTCCAGTCTGGAAGCCATGCGGGTCCGGCTGGCGGACGTGATTGCCAATGTGCGCAACGGCTCGGACAGCGTCTCGATTGCCAGTGCCGAAATTGCGGATGGCAACAGTGACCTGAGCGCCCGCACCGAGCAGCAGGCCAGTTCACTCGAAGAAACGGCAGCTAGCATGGAACAGCTCAGCGCCACCGTCAAACAGAATGCCGATGCTGCCCGTCAGGCCAATCAGCTGGCCGCCAACGCCTCTAGCGTCGCCAGCGACGGTGGCCAGGTGGTGAGCGAAGTGGTGGAAACCATGAAGGGCATCAATGAAGCCAGCCGCCGCATCAGCGACATCATTGCCGTCATCGATGGCATCGCTTTCCAGACCAATATTCTGGCACTGAACGCCGCCGTCGAAGCGGCACGGGCGGGCGAACAGGGCCGCGGTTTCGCGGTCGTCGCCAGTGAAGTGCGCAGCCTGGCTGGCCGCAGTGCCGAAGCGGCCAAGGAAATCAAGAGCCTGATCAATACCAGTGTCGAGCGCGTCGAACAGGGCAGCATGCTGGTCGACAAGGCCGGCGGCACCATGAACGAGGTGGTCAGCAGCATCCGCCGCGTCACCGATATCATGGCCGAGATCAGCAGCGCCAGCCACGAGCAGTCGGAGGGCGTCTGCCAGGTCGGCGAGGCGGTGCAGAGCATGGATACCATGACTCAGCAAAACGCCGCGCTGGTGCAGCAGATGGCGGCGGCGGCCAGCGGCCTGAAGAGCCAGGCGCTGGATCTGGCGCAGGTGGTGGCCACGTTCAAGCTGCCGGCGTAATCAGCATAGTGCAGGGGTCAGACGGTAATGCCGTTAATTTAGCGTGCCGTAGCATGCGCTTGCACCCCAAGACAAGACCTGGGGTCAGACCCGCCGGGTCTGACCCATGCTTTGCGTCGGTGGGTTTTGCCAGCAGATCTGCGTCTTAACTTAACGGCATTAGGATCAGACGGGGACGCCAAGTCCCGACGGGTCTGACCCCAGGGTTACGCTGGTGGGGTGCACCCTGCGCCCACGTCCAGCCCCGACCTCAGGTAAAATCCGGGACGCCGGCCTGCACGGCCTCCCCTTTACCCCTTATGGTCTGCCATGAAACTCGCTACCTGGAACGTTAACTCCCTGAATGTCCGCCTGCCCCACGTCCTGAAGTGGCTGGAAGAGAACCCCGTCGACGTGCTGTGCCTGCAAGAGACCAAGCTGACCGACGACAAGTTCCCGGTCGCCGCCATCGAAGCGGCCGGCTACCACGTGGTCTACAGTGGCCAGAAAACCTATAACGGCGTGGCCATCCTGTCCAAGCTGCCGATCAGCGATGTAGTCAAGAATAATCCGCGCTACGAGGATCCGCAGCAGCGCATTCTGGCCGCCACCATCGATGGCGTGCGCGTGGTGTGCGCCTATGTGCCAAACGGCCAGAGCGTCGGCTCCGACAAATATGACTACAAGCTGGGCTGGCTGGCCGCCTTCCATGACTGGCTGCATGATGAAGCCCAACAGCATGCCCAACTGGCCGTGGTAGGCGACTACAACATCGCGCCGGACGACCGCGACGTGCACGATCCTGCCGCGTGGGAGGGCCAGATCCTGGTGTCCGAGCCGGAACGTACGGCGCTCAACCGACTGCTCGCGATCGGCCTGCAGGACGCCTTCCGCCTGTTCGAACAAGCCGACAAATCGTTCAGCTGGTGGGACTATCGTCAGCTCGGCTTCCGCCTCAACAAGGGCTTGCGCATCGACCACATCCTGCTGTCGCCAGCGCTGGTGGCGCGCTGCAGCGCCTGCATCATCGACCGCGTGCCGCGCAAATGGGAACAGCCGTCCGACCACGCGCCGGTGGTCGCGACGCTGGACTAAACATCGGCCTTAGCGGCGCGGCAGCAACAGCTGCGCCGTGGCCGGCGTCACCGGCTGCGAGAACAGATAGCCCTGCGCATACTGGCAGCCATTGCGCTGCAGCAGCGCATACTGCCCTTCCGTCTCCACCCCTTCCGCCACCACCAATAACTGCAGGCTGTCCGACAGCGCAATGATCGCCGCCACGATGGCGCGGTCTTCGGCACTGTCTTCCAGATCCTTGATGAAGGCACGGTCGATCTTCAGCTTCTTCACCGGGAAACGTTTCAGATAAGCCAGACTCGAATAGCCGGTCCCGAAATCGTCGATCGACAGCCGGATGCCCATGGCGTTGATCTGGCCCAGGATATCCAGCGTCTGCTCGCCGTGCTGCATCAGCGCGGTCTCAGTGATCTCGAATTCGATCAGCGACGGATCAATGCCCGTCTCGTCGAGGATATTCCGGATCGATTCAATCAGGCCACGGTGCATGAACTGGCGCGGCGACAGGTTCACCGCCAGCGGCACCGGCAGCATGCCCTGCGCCGCCCATGCCATGCTCTGGCGGCAGGCGCTGCGCATCACCCACTCACCGATCGGCACGATCAGGCCATTCTCTTCAATGATGGGGATGAAATGATCGGGCTGCACCAATTCACCATCCGCACGGCGCCAGCGCAACAGCACTTCCATCGTGTGCAGGCGGCGCGTACCGATGTCCATGATGGGCTGGTAGTGCAGCTCGAACTGCTCCTGCGCCAGCGCGCTGCGCAAACAGCTCTCCAGCTCGAAGTGGCGCGCCGCCGCCTGGTTCATGGTCTGGGTGAAGAACTGGTAATTATTCCGGCCGCTGGCCTTGGCGTGGTACATGGCGGCGTCGGCATGCCGCATCAGCGTTTCCACATCGCCGCCATCGTCCGGGTAAACGCAGATGCCGATCGACGGCGTGATGTGCAGCGTATGCCCTTCCAGCGGGAAGCTGTCGGCCAGCGCCTCGATGATTTTCTCAGCCACCTGCGTCGCTTCTTCGGCGGTGCGGATACCCGGCACCAGCACCACGAATTCGTCGCCGCCCAGCCGCGCCACGGTGTCGCTGGCACGCACCGCGCGGCACAGCCGGCTCGCCACTTCCTTCAGCAACTGGTCGCCCGTCATATGGCCCAGTGAATCGTTGATGGTCTTAAAACGGTCCAGATCGAGGAACATCACAGCCAGACGCCGCTCCGAACGCTGCGCCGCCAGCATCGCACGGTCCAGCCGGTCCGACAACAGCGCACGGTTCGGCAAACCGGTCAGGCTGTCGTGATACGCCATGTGGTGCACCCGGGCCTCGGCCTGACGCCGTTCGACGATCTCGCCCTGCAGCAGCGCGTTGGCGCCGGCCAGCTCGGCGGTGCGCTCCTGCACCCGCAGTTCGAGCTCGTCACGCGCGCGGCTGACGGCATCGGCCGCCTCACGCCGCGCCGTGATGTCATCCACCAGCCATACCGAGCGCCCGTTGGGCTGGGTCAGGTCGAACGGACGGCCCGACAGGCGGCCCCAGAAGCGGCTGCCATCCTTGCGCTGCAGCAGGTATTCCGACACGTTGACGCGGCCGGCACTGAAATCGCGCGCCGTCTCGCCCCGCGCCAGACGCCAGGCGTCGCGGTCCGGATAGAAGGCTTGCACGCTGAGGTGGTTCATCTCGCCCGGCGCATAGCCAAACAGCTCTTCCATCTTGGTATTGCAGCGCAGGTTGAAGCCCTGTTCGACGACAGAAATGCCCAGCACCGCGCTGTCGAGGATGGCCTGATTCTCCAGCAGCGCATTGCGCAGCGATTCCTCCGCCCGCTTCTGCTCGGTGCGGTCTTCGATGATCCAGATGGTGCCCTGACTCGGGTCGTCCGGATTGACGACATAACCGATCAGCTGCGACCACATGCAGCTGCCATCCTGGCGCGCCATTTCGACTTCAATCTGAAACGGCTTGCCCACCGACAGCAGCGGATAGGCCAGCGTCCCGAGCCGCTGGTAAGCATCATCCGACGGGTACAGCGCCCGCCCCGGCAAGCCCAGCGCCTCATCACCCTGATAGCCGAACATGTCGGCGAAACCGCGGTTATAGCGCGTGATCACCTGATTCTTGGTGAACAGGATACTCATCGAGGCGTTCGTCATGATGGCCTCGACCTCCATCTGGGTCTGGCGCGTCTGGCTGACGTCCTCGATGATCCAGATGGTGCCGCTCTCGCTGTGCAGCTCATCGTCGATGGCCTTGGCGCGCACCCGACACCACAACAGGCTGCCGTCCTTGCGGCGGAATTCGAATTCGCGCTTCTCATACGGCAGGCCGGCGCGCAGCAGCGGCGCCGCTTCCTCGCCAAACGCCTGGTACACCGCCGTCGACGGGAACAGCGCGGCCGCCGCTTGCCCGACCAGTTCATCGCGGCTATAGCCCAACATGGCGGCAAGCCGCGGATTGCAGTTCTGGATCTGCTGCGATTTGCTGAACAGGATGCCGACCGAGGCATTGTCCAGGATGGCCTGCATGTCGATCAGCGCGCGCCGCAGCTTTTCCTCATCGCTACGGTGTTCGCTGATGTCCTCGATGATCCACACCGTGCCCTCTTCCGGGGCCGAGGGGTCAATCGCGCGCCCGAACAGGCGGGCCCAGAACAGGGGGCCGTCCTTGCGCCGCAGCTGGATTTCGGTATTGATCGACTGCCCCTGCGCCAGCAAGGGACCGGCCTCGATGCCCAGTTGCAGGTAATGCTGCGCCGACTGGTGCACCACCTGAGTGGCCGCGCCTTCCAGTTCATGGCGCAGATAGCCCAGCATCTCGGCACAGCGGATATTGCATTCCTGGATCAGGTCTTCCTTGCTGAACAAAATGCCGACGGCAGCATTTTCCAGAATGGCTTGCTGTTCCAGCAGCGTCTTGCGGAGCGCGCGCTGATCGCGCTGCACCCCGGTGATATCGTGAAACACCAGCGTCGCGCCATGCAGGCCAGCATCGCGCGGCAACGGCTTGATCCAGACCTGTACCGCGACATAGGTGCCCTTCGCGCAGGTCAGATAACTGTCCCAGCGCGCGGACTGGGCCTTGCCGGCCAGCGCCTCGGCCACTTGCGCCAGACTGTCAGCGCGCACATGGCGGGCAAACAGCTCGCCCACCGAGCGCCCCGCCGCATCCAGGCCGAGCAGCGCCGCCAGCTCCGGATTGGCCGCCAGCACGTGGCCGTCCGCATCACAGGCACAGGCGGGAACACCGATCAGCTGCAAAGCGTCGGCCAGAAATTCGGGATGGGACAAAACTCGATTCGTGTACACCGGGAGCACCATGTAAAAAACGCTGCCTGGTCGAAACGGAGCGGCAGCGTAGTTGGCAGATGATAAACCACAAACCCACCGGAAGGCGAATTGGCAGGCCGATGCCGCACTCTAATCGTGTATCGGAGGGGATTCTGCACGCACAAAAACGACAATGCCCGGCGAACCGGGCATTGTCGTGATACAAAAGCTAAGACAGTGGCTTAGTGGCCGCTGGCACCATCGGCACCGATACCGGTTTCCGAACGCATTTCCTGCGCTTCGTAGCCAGCACGGTCGACGGCAGCACGGTCACTCTTGTCGAGCATCGAGAACAGCCAGATGCAGATGAAGGCGGCCGGCATCGAGAAGATCGCTGGCGACGCATACGGGAACAGCGCATCGGCGTGACCCAGTACATCGACCCATACCGATTTCGACAGCACGGTCAGGACCACGGCCGTGATCAGACCGATAAAGCCGCCGACGGTCGCGCCGCGAGTGGTGCAGTTTTTCCACAGCACCGACATGAACAGGACCGGGAAGTTAGCCGAGGCAGCAATCGCAAAGGCCAGCGAGACCATGAACGCGATATTCTGCTTCTCGAACACGATGCCCAGTACCACTGCCACGATACCCAGCGCAACGGTGGTCAGACGCGAGACTTTCAGCTCATTGGCGCTGGTGGCCTTGCCCTTCTTGATCACGGTAGCGTACAGGTCATGCGACACTGCCGAAGCGCCGGACAGCGTCAGACCAGCCACCACGGCCAGAATGGTAGCGAAGGCGACGGCCGAGATGAAGCCGAGGAAGACGTTACCGCCGACTGCCTTGGCCAAGTGAATAGCGGCCATGTTGTTACCACCCAGCAGTTTGCCGGCAGCATCCTTGAATTCAGGATTGGTGCTGACCAGAACGATCGCGCCGAAGCCGATGATGAAGGTCAAAATGTAGAAGTAAGCGATCCAGCTGGTGGCCCAGAACACGGATTTACGCGCTTCCTTGGCGCTTGGTACGGTGAAGAAGCGCATCAGGATGTGTGGCAGACCAGCGGTACCGAACATCAGGGCCATACCGAAGGAGATCGTGGAGATCGGGTCTTTCACGAAGTTGCCGGGTCCCATGATTGACGAGCCAGTTGC
>JBGSBQ010000053.1:0-12330 GCA_041730475.1 Sphingomonadaceae bacterium | reverse complement strand
AGCACGGCCAGCCACAGCAGCTGGGCCGGGTTTGCCCAGGTTGGCAAAAACATCGGTGCCGACCTGACCCCGTATGTGCGCTACGAGAAAGCCAGCCTGAACCAAGCCGACAACTACTTCCTGAACCAGAACAGCGGTCGCTCCTACAGCCGCCAGGTCATGGGCCTGCGCTATGAACTGACGCCGAAAACCGCGCTCAAGGTTGAACTCAACCACAGCGACGAGTCCAAAGATGGCGGCCAGAAGTACAACGAAGCACGCATGCAAGTCGCGACCCGCTTCTAAGCCCGCCGTCCCGACCCCGACTAGATAACGCGCCCTCGGGGCGCCCAAGGAAACCAGATGAAACCATACACCCTGCTCGCAGCAGTGCTCGCCCTTGGCAGCCTGCCCGCCGCCGTTGCCGGCGACCTGTACCTGATTACCAACAAGCTCACCGCACTGAGCGAGAACGATGCCCGCGACGTATTCCTGACGCGCAAAACGATGAGTGGCAGCACGCCGCTGCTCGTGGTCGACAATGCCGACCTGCAGAAGGACTTCCAGACCAAAGTGCTGCACATCGACGGCGCCAAATACGGCAAGCTGTGGGTCAACAAATCGTTCCGCGATGGTGTCAATCCGCCCGACGTCAAAGCCAGTGATGCTGAAGTGGTGGCGGCCGTACGCGCCACCGCCGGCACCATCGGCTATGTCTCGATGCTGCCACCGAACGTGACGCTAATCGCCAAGTACTAAGCCGCCGCGCCGCCCCCATGCACGCCAGCCCCTGCGGCTGGCGTTGTCGTTTCTGGCGGGCGCCACGCAAGGCTGGCTGATAAGGTAAACTAGCGCCTGCTATTTCCTTTCTACCCCTGACCAGAAAAATCGACCCCATGACGTACCAGATTACCGTACAGCCCAGCGGCCACCACTTCAGCTGCGACCCAGACGAAACCGTCCTCAGCGCCGCGATCCGGGCCGGCGTCGGCCTGCCTTATGGCTGCAAGAATGGCGCCTGCAGTTCCTGCAAGGGCAAGGTCGTTACGGGCAGCGTCACCCACAAGGCCCATCAGGAACGCGCCCTCAGCGCGGAGGAAGAAGCGGCCGGCGCTGCGCTGTTCTGCTGCGCCGTGCCGCAGGGCGATCTGGTGATCGAGGCCCGTGAAGTGGCTGGCAGCGAAGACTACCCGATCCGCAAAATGCCGTCGCGTGTGGCGACGCTGGAAACCGTGGCGCCCGACGTCATCGTGATGACCTTGCAACTGCCCGCCAATGAAACGCTGAAATACCGCGCCGGCCAGTACATTGAATTCATGCTGCGCGACGGCAAGCGCCGCAGCTACTCGATGGCCACCCCACCGGACCAGGGTCTGCCGCTGTCGCTGCATATCCGCCACATGCCGGGCGGCCTGTTTACCGATCAGGTGTTCAGCACGCTGAAAGAGCGCGACATCCTGCGCTTCGAAGGCCCGATGGGCAGCTTCTTCGTGCGCGAAGATACGGACAAGCCGATCGTGCTGCTGGCCTCGGGTACCGGCTTTGCGCCGATCAAGGCCATCATCGAACATCTGGTGGCGCAGCAATCGACCCGCAGCATGACGCTGTACTGGGGCGGACGCCGTCCACAAGACCTGTACATGAACGCCCTGTGCCGCAGCTGGGCCGAGCAACTGCCGCACTTCCAGTATGTGCCGGTGGTATCGGCCGCCCAGCCGGAAGACCAGTGGAGCGGCCGCACCGGCTTCGTGCACGCTGCCGTCATGGCCGACCTGCCCGACCTGTCCGGCCATCAGGTATATGCCTGCGGCGCCCCCATCGTGGTGGAGTCGGCCAAGCGCGATTTCGTCGCCCAGTGCCAGCTACCGGACGAGGAATTCTACGCCGACGCCTTCACCACCGAAGCCGACCTCCACCAACCCTGAGTCCCCATGACCGCACCCGCCGCCACGTCTGGCTTCAGTGTCCTGCAACACCGTAATTTCCGGTATTACCTGGCGGCCCGCATCCTCGGCACGCTGGCGGTCCAGATGCAGAGCGTGGCCATCGGCTGGCAGGTGTATGCACTGACCCACAACCTGTTCGACCTGGGCCTGATTGGCCTGGCCCAGTTCGCGCCATTCCTGCTGCTGATCCTGTATGCCGGCCATGCCGCCGACCGCTACAACCGGCGCCACATCGTCACCCTGTGCCTCGGCGTGCAACTGCTGTGCGGCCTGCTGCTGCTGGCCTTCACGGCCGCGGGCCTGAGCGTGGTGTGGCCGGTGTTTGCCGTGCTGGTATTGTTTGGTAGCGCACGCGCCTTCATGATGCCGGCCACGCAGGCCGTGCTGATCAACATGGTGCCGTCGGAAAGCTTCAGCAAGGCGGTCGCGCTATCGTCGTCCAGCTTCCATGTGGCCGTCATCCTCGGCCCCACGCTGGGCGGCCTGCTGTATATCGCCGGCCCCAGCACCGTGTATCTGGTGGCGTCGGCACTGCTGATACTGGCGGTGCTGCTGATGACGCTGACCGAAACGGCGCCCCAGGCAACGCACAAAGAACCGGCCACCTGGCATGGCGTGCTGGAAGGCTTGCGCTTCGTGTTCTCGCGTCCCATCGTGCTGGGCGCCATTTCGCTCGACCTGTTCGCCGTGCTGTTTGGCGGCGCCACCGCGCTGCTGCCGGCGCTGGCGCAGGACGTGCTGCATACCGGCCCGAGCGGCCTCGGCCTGCTGCGCACCGCGCCCGGCGTTGGCGCCGCGCTGTGCTCGATCGTACTGGCCTTCTACCCGATCACACGCCGGGTCGGGCTGTGGATGTTCGGCGGCGTCGCCCTGTTCGGCCTGTGCACCGTCACCCTCGGCGCCACCAGCAGTTTCCTGATCGCGCTGACGGCGCTGTTCCTGATGGGCGCGGGCGATATGGTCAGCGTCTACGTACGCCACCTGCTGGTGCAGTATGAAACACCGGATGCGATCCGTGGCCGCGTCAGCGCCGTCAATTCAGTCTTCATCGGCGCCTCCAACGAACTGGGCGAATTTGAATCGGGCCTGACGGCCGGCTGGTTCGGCCTGGTGCGCGCGATCCTGTTTGGCGGCGCCGCCACGCTGGCCGTGACCGGCCTGTGGAGCGTGCTGTTCCCGGTGCTGTCGCGCATGGACCGCTTCCCCCATGCGGACAAAGAACTGGCGGCAGCCAAAGCGACCACCACGCCATGAAAATCCCGCTGCCCTTGCACCACTTCATCCGCAGCCGTCCGCACCTGAGTGGCGCGCTGCTGCTGGGTGGCTTGCTGGGGCTGCTGCTGCCGCAGCACTGGGCCTGGCTGACGCGTCTGCTGGTGTGCTGGAATGCCGGGGTCTGGGTCTATCTGCTGACGATGGGCTGGATGATGATGCGGGCCGACCACCTCGACGTCAAACGCATCGCGGCGGCACAGGATGAACGCTCACCGATCATTCTGGCGGCGCTGTGCACGGCCGCGATTGCCAGCGTGGTGGCCATCATCAGCCAGCTGTCGGTGCTGAAGGATCTGGCAGCGCGGGACCTGGCGGCGCATTATGGTCTGGTGGTGCTGACGCTGCTTGGTTCCTGGTTCCTGGTCGGCACCATCTTCTGCTTCCACTACGCCCATCTGTACTACACCGACGACGCCGCGCTGCCACCGCTGACCTTCCCCGAAGCGCAGTTGCAGCCCGATTACTGGGACTTCCTGTACTTCGCCTTCACCATCTCGGTAGCGGTGCAGACCTCGGACGTGACGGTGCGCAGCCGCGCACTGCGCAAGCTGGTGCTGGGCCAGTCGGTGCTATGCTTTTTCTTCAATCTGGCCATCCTCGGCCTGTCGATCAACATCGCCGCCTCGCTGCTCAACCACTGACGTCACAGCAACTTTTCGCATGGCAGCCACAACGCCGGAAAAGGAGTAAGATGGTCTCGCTGTCACAACAAAAGAGGAGTCAGCGTATGCAGATCAATACCCACACCGATAAGACCATTGAACGCCATGCCGGTCTCGACGAACATGTACAGTCCGTCATCCACGCCGCCCTCCACCGATTCGGTGAACACATCACCCGGGTCGAAGTCCACCTCAGCGACAACCAATCCCACAAATCCGCCGACGGCGACAACCGCTGCCTGATGGAAGCGCGCGTCACTGGCTACCAGCCGGTCGCGGTCAGCGACCACGCAGCCACGCTACACCAGGCCATCAGCGGCGCGGCCGACAAGCTGAAGCGCGCCATCGACAGTGCGCTAGGCCGCCTGCATGACAGCAAGGTGCGCGCCAACGGCACCACCGCCGCCACCGTCGACGATACCGAGGACGAAGAAGCCTAAGCCCAGCGGCGTAACACAGGGGTCAGACGGGGACGCCGAGTCCCGACGGGTTTGACCCTAATGCCGTTAGGTCAAGGCGCAGATCGGCTAGCAAACCCCGCCGACGCAAAGCCGGGGTCAGACCCGACGGGTCTGACCCCAGATCTTGTCCTGGGGTTAAAGCGCACGCTACGGCACTTTAAATTCACGGCATTCGGGACTGCCCCTAGCTTTGTTGTGGGGTCAAGGCCAGCGCTGGCGGCGCCTGATCAACACTAGTGGGTCTATCCAGGTCCACCGCCAAGCGCGACGCTACGGCCAACCGCTTGATTACCGCGCACCGCCCCCAAGCACTCGACCCAAGACATCACACCCCACCGTTCAGCGCTGCAGCAATTCCCGCAGATAGCGCAATCCCTGCAGCGAGCGGCTGCCATACCACGACAGCATTTCCCCATCGACCAGCAGCACCGGCTTGCCGATCTGGCGTTCCAGCGCGTCCGCATGCGCCTCCGTGAAGCGATACGGCTCGCTCGACAAGAGCACCCCATCGATGCTGTCGACCAATTGCGGCGACCAGTCAAAGCGCGGGTAACGCTCGCTGCCCAACGCCGGCACACGCCAGCCGATTTCCGCCAGCATGGCCGCGATATACGTGGCGCCGGACACGCTCATCCACGGGTCTTGCCAGATGCAATACAACATGGTCTGCAGCGGCCCTTTGGGCGTGGCCTGCAGCACCGCATACTCGGCCTCGAACGCGGCGCACCACGCATCGGCCGCCGCCTGACGCTCGAACACGCCGCCCAGCAACTGCGCCAGCGCCACATTATCAATGGGCCGCAGCGGATGAGTGACGATGATGTGCGGGATAAACGCCGCCAGCGCCTCGACCGTGGGCTTTTCGTTCTCGTCGATATTCACCACCAGATGAGTCGGCGCCAGCCGCCGGATCTTCTCCAGGTTCACATCCTTGGTGCCGCCAACCTTGGGAATGGCCGCCACCACGGCCGCCGGATGGATGCAGAACCCGGTGCGCCCGACCAGCTGCCCGGCCAGTCCCAGCTCGCACAACAGCTCGGTAATCGACGGCACCAGCGACACGATGCGGGCCTCGCGAGCGATGGCATGGACGGTCCCCTGGGCGTCAGTCAGGGTCAATGGCGTAGTCATAACAATTCCTGCGTGGCGGCAATGGTGGCGATGGCGGTATTGGAGCACGGCCAGCCACCGTGCGCCAGCCATCGCAGCGGAAAATTTACGGCGGCAACGCAACGGCTGAGTTTCAAGACCGTAGCCTTTAGTTTATGATGAACAGACTGTTTGCATTTCAGCATCAACTGCTTCCGAAAGCCCACTTTGAAACCCATCACCACCTTCGGCGCCTCGACCTACCGGATCCGCGACCTGCAACTGCTGCGCGATTCCGACGGCGACCCGGCGTTTGCCAAACTGTTATCCGGCTGTCCGGTGGTGCAGGTCGCGGCTGGCGAAGCGATTGCGGAGACCAAGCGCGCGCGCCTGTATATCGTGCTGCGCGGCGCGCTGTCGGTGGCGGCCGATACCCGCACCGGCATGGCCGATGGCACCATCAGCAAGGTACTGCCGGGCGAAAGCGTGGGCGAACAATCGGTGCTCGATGAGGAAACCAATCTGTCCTCGATCACGGCACTGGAAGACAGCGAACTGTTGGTCATCGAAGCCGACCTGGTGTGGCAATTGATCGATGAATCGAATGCGCTGGCGCGCAACCTGCTGCGCCTGCTGTCATTCCGCATCCGTGCCGCCAACGCGCAGCTGCGGCGGCGCCAGAAGCTGGGCGAGTTCTATCGCCAGCTATCGATGATCGACGGCTTGACCGGGCTGTACAACCGGGCCTGGCTGAACGACCTGCTGCCCACCATGATCGCCACCGCGCACGGTTCGCAGGCGCCGCTGTCGATGATCATGCTCGATCTCGACCACTTCAAGAAATTCAATGACAGCCATGGCCATCTGGCCGGTGACGAAGCGCTGAAAGCGGCCGCTCAGGTGCTCAGCAGCGCGTTGCGGCCGACCGATTTCGCGGTCCGCTACGGTGGCGAAGAAATGATGGTGCTGCTGCCCGATACCAGCGACAAGGTGGCCGTGGTGGTGGCGCAGCGCCTGTGCGAACGGATGCAACAGGCACCCGTGTTTGCCGACATGCGCTTGCCGCTGCCACACATCACGGCCTCACTGGGCGTCGCCAGCCTGCAGCCGGGGCAGGATGATCAGGCCCTGATCGCCGTTGCCGACGCCGCCCTATACCGCGCCAAGGAAAGCGGCCGCAATCGGGTCGCGCAGGGCTAGGCTGCGGCCGCGGCCGGCGCCGGTGCCGACTTGCGACTAGCGGCAAAATCAGCCAGTCCCTGCTGCACCAGCGTGTAAGTCTTGTCAATATTGCTGGCCACTTCACCGTTCAGCACCTTCAGTCCGTCGAGGATGCCACGCGCCTCCTTGAAGCCCTGCTCGACCCCGCGTTGCAGCGTCCCGATAAAGTTCTGCAGCACGGTGTCCTCGTCCTGCCCCGGATTCTGGCGCTTGTAGGCGTCGTAAAACCCGGTCGATAGCGCTACAATGCGGCTCGCCGTACCTTCCGGCGTGTTGTCCTGCGACGCCGCATTCTGGATGGCATTGTCGCCGTACTGGCCCTGCAAGGCTTCATTGATGCCGGTCAGCGCCGTCTTGAGTACCAGCGCCAGCGGATCGTTCGAGGTATTCAACGACACCGTCAGCGAGGCCTGCACCACGGCAGCGTTGTACTGCGCCTTGGCCTTGGCGGCGACGTTGCCATCGCCACTGGCAGCGACCGGGGTGGCAGAGGGGGTAGCGGCGGCAGCGCCGCTGGCAGTGGCAGATACAGGATTTGACATGATGACACTCCTTGTCCCAGCATACGGATAAACGGCGGCTGCGCTGCGCGCAAACCGTCTTATCAATAAATTATCGGCACCGCCGCGAAAAACTGTAGCACCCTGATTGCGAATGATGACCCAGACCTTCCTTTGGCACGATTACGAAACCTTTGGCGCCCAGACCCGGCGCGACCGCCCGGCGCAATTCGCCGCCATCCGCACCGATGCCAACCTGAACGAGATCGGTGATCCGATCATGCTGTACTGCCAGCCTGCCAACGATTTCCTGCCCGATCCGCAATCCTGCCTGATCACCGGCATCACGCCGCAGCAATGTCTGGAATGGGGCGTACCCGAACACCAGTTTGCGCACACCATCGAACAGGCGTTTGCCAAGCCGGGCACCATTGGGGTCGGCTACAACACCATCCGGTTCGATGACGAGATCACCCGCTTCATGTTCTGGCGCAACCTGATCGATCCCTATGCGCGCGAATGGCAGAACCAGTGCGGCCGCTGGGACTTGCTGGACGTGGTGCGGATGACCTATGCACTGCGCCCGGACGGCATTGAATGGCCGCTGCGCGAAGATGGCAAGCCAAGCTTCCGGCTCGAGCATCTGGCGGCGGCCAACGGCCTGCTGCACGAAGCAGCGCACGATGCACTGTCGGACGTGCGCGCCACCATCGCGCTGGCGCGCCTGATCAAGGAAAAGCAGCCCAAGCTGTTCGATTTCTGCTTCGCGCTGCACAAGAAAGACCGCGTGGCCGACGAGATCGGCATGCACCTGACGCCGGCGCTGCGCGCACCCTTCCTGCATGTGTCGGGCATGTTCCCGGCCGAGCATGGCTGTATCGGACTGGTGTGGCCGCTCGGCACCCATCCGACCAACAAGAATGAGGTGCTGGTATGGGATTGCCGCTATGACCCGCGCGAGTTGTTCACGCTGGACGCCGCCACCATCCGTACCCGTTTGTTCACGCGCAGCGCCGATATGCCGGAAGGCATGACACGGCTGCCCGTCAAGAGCATCCATCTGAACAAATCGCCGATGCTGGTGGCCAACCTGAAGACGCTGTCGCCGGCCCTGGCGCAGCGCTGGCAGATCGATCTGGAACAAGGCCGCCAGCATGCAGCACTGGCTGCCGCCGGGCCGGACCTGAGCGCGATCTGGGAACAGGTGTTCCAGCGTCCGGCCGATGACGGCAGCACCGATGTCGATGAAGACCTGTACAACGGCTTTATCGGCAAGGAAGACCGGCGTCTGCTGGACACGCTGCGCAAGGAAAGCCCGGCCCGACTGGCCGTGGCCTCACCATCGTTTGACGATCCGCGCCTGCTGGAACTGCTGTTCCGCTACCGTGCCCGCAACTTCCCGCAGACCTTGTCGGATGAGGAAATGGAACACTGGGAACAGCATCGCGCCGCCCGTTTCTACGACGGTGCCGGCGGGGCGCGCAGCATCGACCAGTTCTTTGGCGAGATCGACCATTTGCAGCAAACCGCCGATGAGCGCGCCGAGCAGATTTTGGGCGAACTGTACGACTACGTCGAACTGATCGCCCCGGCGCATTAAGCGCCTGCGCCCGGATCAGGCGCGGTACAGATTGATGGCGTCGCGCGTTTCCAGTGCCACGCGCCGCGCTGCGCTGGCAAAATCTTCGCCCGCCTGCGGTGCCGCGTACAAGATCGCGCGCGACGAGTTGATCATCATGCCAGCACCCGCTGCGGTGCGGCCCGACTTGACCGTGGCCGCAATGTCACCGCCCTGCGCACCGATGCCCGGCACCAGCAACGGCATATCGCCCACGATGGCACGCACCTGCGCCAGTTCCTCGGGGAAGGTCGCGCCCACCACCAGCGCGCACTGGCCATTGCTGTTCCACTTCTCGGCCACCAGCCGCGCCACGTGCTGGTACAGCGGCTGGCCATCGACGTTCAGGAACTGCAAGTCCGAGCCGCCCGCATTCGAGGTGCGGCACAGGATGATCACGCCACGCTCGCTCCACTCCATGTAAGGCTCGACCGAATCCGAACCCATGTAAGGATTCACGGTCACCGCATCGGCGCCGTAACGGTCGTACGCTTCGCGCGCATACTGGCGCGCGGTGGCGCCGATGTCGCCGCGCTTGGCATCGAGGATCAGCGGAATGTGCGCATACTGGGCGCGCGCATAGGCGCAGATCTGCTCCAGCTGACGTTCGGCGCCGAGCGCCGCAAAGTAGGCGATCTGCGGCTTGAACGAGCAGGCCAGATCGGCAGTCGCATCCATGATCTCGCGGCAGAAGTGGAAGATGCCATCCGGATCGGTGCGGAACTGGGCTGGCAGCTTGTCCAGATCCGGATCGAAGCCGACACACAGCAGGGAGTCGTTGGCCGTCCACGCGGCAGATAATTTATTGATGAAATTCACGACACACCCTTCTCTTCAGTTGCAAACCCGCCATTGTAACGCGGCCCCACGCTGCGGGTCCCGGATCGTGGAGTAAAATCCCCTTGCCGGGGCCCGCTGGCAGCGGCCCGGCTTCCCCAACCGACCATCTCCAAGAGAGCACATCCGATGAAATTATCCCAAAAAGTCGCTATCGTGACCGGCGCAACCCAAGGCATCGGCTTGGCCTGTGCCCAGCGTCTGGTGGCCGAAGGCGCCCAGGTCATGCTGGTCGACGTAAAACCCGAAGGCGAACAGGCCGCTGCGGCGCTGGGTCCGCAAGCACGCTTCTTCACCGCCGACGTCAGCCAGAAGGCCGATGTCGACGCCATGGTCGCCGCCACGTTGCAAGCGTTTGGCCACATCGACATCCTGGTCAACAATGCCGGTGTGACCTGCGCCGCCGACTTCCTCGACGTCACCGAAGAAGACTTCGACCGCGTGCTGCGCATCAACCTGAAATCGATGTTCCTGTGTGGTCAGGCCGTGGCCCGCGAAATGGTCAAGCAGCAGAGTGGCAGCATCATCAATATGTCCAGCGTCAACGCCGAACTGGCGATCCCCAATCAGGTGCCGTATGTAGTCTCCAAGGGCGCGATCAACCAGTTGACCAAGGTCATGGCGCTGAACCTGGTCAGCCACGGCATCCGCGTCAACGGCATCGGCCCCGGCACCATCCTGACCGAGCTGGCCAAGAAGGCCGTGATGGCCAGCCCGGCCTCGCGCCAGACCATTTTGTCGCGCACCCCGATGGGCCGCTGCGGCGAACCGGAAGAAGTGGCCTCGATCGCCGCCTTCCTCGCCAGCGACGACGCCAGCTACATGACGGGCCAGACCATTTACGTCGATGGCGGCCGTCTGGCGCTGAATTACACGGTGCCCGTCAAGGCCGAGTGAGCAGATATATAGAAATCTAATAACCGGTATCTAAAACGACAATTAGACATATATGTGGCGACGCAGCATAATGCATCTGTCTCCACTATTCTCCTCCAAGAAAATAGTTTTAAGCCCGCTTTCATCAGCGGGCTTTTTTTTGCCTGCAGTGGCAACTTTGCCAAATACACAAGATGACGCTACACTGGCCGATTTTCAGTCCCGGCCATCCCGTATGAATCGTCGAACCCTACTGGCCACGCTACTCGCTGCCAGCACCTGCATGGCGGCCCGCGCCGCGCCGCCCTTTGCCCTGCAAGCCGACGGCGCCCCCTATACGCTGACCAATACCAAGGTCCACACGCTGCACAGCGCAGCACTGGGGCGCGATTACCAAGTCTTCGTCAGCCTGCCGGCCGGCTACGCGGCCGATGGTCCCGCGCTGCCGTTGGTGCTGGTAACCGATGCCGACTATGCGTTCCCGCTGGTCCGCGCCATCACGGCCCGGGTCAGCGGCCACAGCACGGCGATCGCCCCCTACCTGCTGGTCGGAGTGTCATATGCGGCCGGCGACACGGCCGAGTACAGCCGGCGCCGCGATTACACGCCCAGCATCAATCCGGAACCGGGCCTGCTTGCCGACATGCCGGGTCGCAAGCCGGCGTGGGGCCAGGCCGATGCTTACCGCCGCTTCCTGGCCGACGAGGTGCTGCCCCTGCTGGCGGCACGCTATCGTGCCAATCTAAAACACAGCGTCTTTGTCGGCCACTCCTACGGCGCCCTGCTCGGCACCCACATCCTGTTCAGCCAGCCCGAACTGTTTAGTCAGTACGTCCTCAGCAGTCCATCGCTGTGGTACGACCAGCGCCTGATGTTCCAGCGTGAGCAGGCCTATGCGGCCAGCCACCGCGACCTGAAAGCTGACGTATTTTTTGCCGTCGGCGGCTATGAAGCCGTGCGTCCCGGCCCACGCTACAATCGCGACACCGACATGGTGCGCGACCTGCGCGCCTTCGATGCGGCATTGCGGGCGCACCGCTATCCGGGTCTGCGCACCCAGTTGCAAGTGTTCGAGGGCCATGACCACCTGACAGTATTCCCGGACATGATCACGACGGCGCTGAAATGGGCGCTGCCGGGCCAGCGCTAAACCTGCGGCACTGTCATCACGGCGTCATATTCAGCCCGTATAGTGAACACATCTGCGGTACATGCCCCGGATAGGCATGACTGCAGTACAGGTGTGCCGGACCTGGTCCGGTACACCACTCCCGAATTCGCTGTCTCTTGCTTCCCGCCCGCTACTCAGCGGGCTTTTTTTTGGCGGCCATGCTATCGTTCCGGCTTCCTGACACCACCCTCGCCCACCGTGCTGACACAACTGCTGCTGACCCCATCCCATGCCCGACTGCGCTACTGGAGCGCAATCGTGCTGTACCTGATGATACTGGTGATCGGTTCAATCCCCGGAGCCCGCAAGGATATCGGTGATGTGGCATCCGGAATGGTGCTGCACTCCTGCGCCTATGCCGGCCTGACCTTTTTGCTGTTCACCGGCAGCCGCGGCGGCGTCGCCGCGCGGGCCATCAAGGCGGTGCTGAGCATCGCCCTGATGGGTGCGCTCGATGAGCTGATCCAGAGTTTCTTCCCCTACCGCCACGGCACAGTGACGGACTGGCTGGTCGATTGCTCGGCTGCGCTGGTGATGGCCGCCATGCTGGCTTTGCTGTGGAGCCGCCATCCGGCTCGGCCGGCGCTCTAGGCGGCCCGACCTGGGCCGGCGATGCCGGGCCGTTCGCGCAGTTGCATGCCAACTTTGCGCAGCAACTGCTCCATCTCATCTCGCGCATGGGCGGCACTGAGCTG
>JBGSBQ010000052.1:0-12361 GCA_041730475.1 Sphingomonadaceae bacterium | reverse complement strand
CACGCATGTTGATGCCAACCTTGGCAGCGCGGCCGATATGCGTCAACTGGTCGACACTGCGCATGCGCACGGCATCCGGGTGCTGCTCGATGTGGTGATGAACCATACCGGTCCGGTGACCGAGCAGGATCCGGTGTGGCCGGCCGACTGGGTTCGTACCGAGCCGACCTGCAGCTATAAGGATGCCGCGACGACGATATCGTGCACGCTGGTGAAGAACCTGCCGGACTTCCGAACCGACAGCGACGCTGCCGTGACGCTGCCGCCAGCGCTGGCCGCCAAGTGGAAGGCGGAAGGGCGGTATGAGCGCGAGATGAAGGAGCTGGACGAGTTCTTCGCCCGCACCGGCTATCCGCGTGCGCCGCGCTATTACCTGATGAAGTGGCATGCGGACTGGGTGCGCAAATATGGCGTTGATGGCTTCCGCGCCGACACCGTCAAGCACGTTGAGGCCAAGGTGTGGGGCGAGCTGCACAAGGTTGCCAGCGCGGCTTATGAGGACTGGAAGCGCGAGCATCCGAAGCAGAAGCTGGGCGATGAGCCGTTTTACATGACGGCGGAGGTCTTTAACTATCAGATCAAGGATGGGCTGTGGCACGATCTCGGTGGCGGCGACAAGGTGAATTATTTTGCGCAGGGCTTCCATAGCATGATCAACTTTGGGTTGGTGCAGGATGCGCTGCAGGATTATGAAACGCTGTTCAGCCGCTATTCGGCTTTGCTGCAGGGTGATCTGAAAGGTTACTCGACGCTGAATTATCTGGACTCGCACGATTTCGACCGACCGTTCGATGCGGCGCGCAGCAAGCCGTTTGAGAGTGCCAACAAGCTGTTGCTGGCACCGGGTGCGGCGCAGATTTACTACGGTGATGAAACGGCGCGCCGGCTGGATGTGGCGGAGGCGCAGGGCGATGCCAAGCTGCGCTCGTATATGAACTGGGACGAGCTGGCCCGCAATGCGGCGCGCGATGGCTACAAGGTGGCCGAGGTGCGCGCGCACTGGGCCAAGCTGGGGCAGTTCCGCAAGGCGCACGTGGCGGTGGGTGCGGGTGTGCATCAGAAGCTGCAGGATCAGCCTTACGTTTTCAAGCGCACCTATGATGCGGGCGGGGTGCAGGACAAGGTGGTCGTCGCGCTTGATCTGCCAGCCGGGCAGGCCAGCAGCATTCCGGTGCAGGGCGTGTTTGCCGATGGTCAGAAGGTGCGGGATTATTATTCGGGCCAGTCGGCCATCGTCCGGCAGGGGCAGGTCAGCTTCGCGGCACGCAATGCGGTGGTGCTGATCGGGCAGGATTAAGTCCGTCGTTGCGCCCACTGAGCACACCGTCATTCCCTCCTGCGAGAGTGTCAAGGTTTTCGACTGGCCGCCAGCGCTTGCGGTAACCCCACAGCGCAGCCGGGGTCAGACCCGCCGGGTCTGACCCCAGTTTTGCGTCGGTGGGGTTTGCCAGCCGATCTGCGCCTTAAACTGTCATGACCCCAGTGCTGCGCCGGTGGGGGTTACTGGCCCAGCTTGTATACCTGCTCGATAGTGTGCCCGCTGCCCAGTCCAAGGTCAGCCTTGTTGCGATTGGCGAGGATGGTCTGCATCAGCGTATTGGTGGCAGCATCGCTGCCAGGGCACAGTGTGGGCGGCGTGACAATGCCGCCAGCAGTACATAGCAACTTCGCCGGCGTACTTTCAAACAGCCGGTAGCTGTCCGAGTCCGAACAGCGCAGTGCATGGCTTTCGAGGTAGACCAAATGCTGGTCGATGACGACGATGCGGCGCACATCGGAGCAGGCATCGCCATTCCACAAGCTGACAAAAGCAGCAGTCGGCACCTGCGCCGTGATGCTCACACTGGCTGGTGCGCTGTCATGCAGCTTGTCGTTGACCACCAGCGTGGCGCTGTAGGTGCCGGCGATGTCGGCAACGAAGGTGGGTGTCGCCACATGGGCGTTCTGCAGCGCGGCGGCACTGCCGGCCGGCCTAGTGAAACTCCATGCATAGGTTAGCACGTCCGCTTCCGGATCGCTGCCGCTGCCGGCCAGTGTGACCGTGGCGCCAGCCAGCACAGTTTGCGCGGGGCCAGCCTGCGCCAGCGGGGCCTGGTTGACTGCTGGTGTGCTGGAGCCGCCGCCGCATGCGCTGACAGTCAGCGCGGCGGCGAGGCTCAGGGTGCGACGGAGGATGGTGGGCATGGCAAGCGTCCGGAGGTGAGTGGTGATACCGGACGATACCATAAAAAGTTGTCAAAAAATCCTTTATTCAACAAAGACAACGGCACTGCGCGGCGGGATCACAAAGGTGCCGGTGCTGCGCTCGTAGCGTGCCGCCTGCGCTGGACGCGGATCGGCCGCTCCGGCGCGCGTATGCACCGGATGCAGGCGGTAGGCGTGCTGGCGCGCCTCGGCCACCGTCAGCGACTGCGCCACCGTATCCACATTGATCAGGTAAGTCAGCGACTTGAAGCGCGCTCCGGGATAGCCACGGCCATCGAGATGGGCGGCGATCACGGTCGGCACCTGCTGCGGGCCGGTGTTGTAGAAGCGCAGGCGCTGACGGATACCGGCAGCGCTGCGCAGCCGGAACAGGGTGCTGCTGGCGCGGATTGCCAGCAGGTCGCGGAAGGCGTCGCGTGCGTAGGCGATATCTTTCGGCGCTGGCGCCAGTGCGCGATTGGCCAGCAGCGGCTGCAGCAGCGCATAGTCCTTGCCATTGTCCTCGGCCGGCGGCAGGCCGACGCCGTAGTAGTTGGTCTGGTAGCTCCAGTCGAGGCGATTGAACCAGTCGCCCGATTCAAAGCTGTTGCGGTCAAGCGACTTGGAACGCAGGATGTCGAAGCCGGCGTGGAAGTAGGATACGCCCTGACTGAAGGCGTTGATGGCGGCGCCCAGCATCTGCACGCGGGCCCGTTCGGCACTGCTGGTAGCCAGCGGCAGCTTGAAGACATTGCTGTCGTACAGGGTCTGATTGTCGTGGTTCTCGACGTAGTTGACCACTTCGCCCGGTTCGCTGGCGTAGCCGGCTGGCTGGCCGCCGTAGTCGATATCCTGCAGGGCGCGGGTCTTGCCGTCGGCGCTGGTCAGCTGGTAGCTGCGCAGCGAGCCGGCCAGACCCACCTTGACCATGTCGGAAGCCTGCAGCAGCTCGGCCAGCGGACGTGCGCCTGCTTGCGTATTGGCTGCGTACACCAAACCATTGATATAACCCTGACGCTCGATCAGCTGGGCACCGCTGTCACCGGCGCTGCCGCCACGCACGGCATCGCGTGCGCGGTCACTGAAGGTGCCGATGCCGCTGCCGTTCAGCGACAGTTGCGACGCCTGCACAAAGCGGGCGCCGTTGGCGATTTCGCCGAAGTTCCAGCCTTCGCCGATCAGGTTGATGTGGCGGCCCGCCACGCTGTCGGCACGCTGCTGCAGTTGCTGCATGACGGCGCGCGGCTGGTGGCCCATCAGGTCGAAGCGGAAGGAATCGATCTTGTACTGTTTGGTCCACAGCGCGACCGAGTCGACCATCAGCTTGCCCATCATCAGATGTTCGGTCGCGGTGTTGTCGCAGCAGGTTGAGCGCTCGATGGCGCCGCTGGCGTTCAGGCGGTGGTAGTAGCCGGGCACCACGCGGTCCAGCACCGATTTCTCGTTCTGGCCGGCGATGAAGGTGTGGTTGTAGACCACGTCCATGCCGACCCGCAGGCCGACTTTGTGCAGCGCCTGCACCATCTGGCGGAATTCCAGCACGCGCGTGGCGCCGTTGGCCGGATCGCTGCTGTAGCTGCCTTCCGGCGCGTTGAAGTGATACGGGTCGTAGCCCCAGTTGTAGCAGTCGCTGGCGCGCACGGCGCCGGCCAGCGCCTGCGGTACCGCGCTGTCCGGCGCGACGCCGTCCGGCATGCGCGGCGTGACGCAGCCTTGTTCCGGCACGCTGCCGAAGTCGAACACCGGCAGCAGGTGGATGTCGGTCAGGGCGGCCTTGCTCAGCGCCGCCAGATGCCGCATGCCGCGCGTACCGGTTTCGGTGAAGGCACCGTACTTGCCGCGCCGAGCCGGGCTGACGCTGGCGTCATTGATCGAGAAATCACGCACATGCAGTTCGTAGACCGTCATGTCGGACTGGCTGGCGACGCGCTGCGGGGCCGGGGTCTGGTCCCAGCCGGCCGGCTTCAGCGCCGCCGCATTCAGGTCGGCGATGTAGCTGCGCTTCGAGTCGGTATTCAGGCTGACCGCATACGGGTCGGTGACCAGGTTGCGCACCAGTCCCGTGGAGGGGGCGATCACGTCGACCAGATACTGGTAGTACTGGCCCGACAGGTCGCCGCTCTGGCGGCTGGACCAGATGCCGGTGCTGGCGTCAAACTCCATCGCCTCCAGCGCACTGGCCTTGCCGCTGCTGCTGTCGTAGCGGCACAGAGCGACGCGCTGTGCGGTCGGCGCCCACAGCTTGAATCGGGTACTGGCGCGGCCGACGCTGCTGGTGTCGATGGTGACGCCGAGATCGCTGACCTGCGCGGCGCTGGCATACAGGTCATCGAGCGCGCCCGGTAGTTGCACGGCGGTGGCATCGAGTACCTTGCCATCGTCGCTCTCGCGCACCAGCAGCGCCTGTTGTGTCAGCAGCGCTGGCAGGCGTGCTACGTCGGCGGCGGCCAGCGCCAGCGCCGGACCGGCGCCGATAAATTTGAAGCGCTCGGCTACGGCGGCCGGCAGCGGGCCGTCGACGCGTGCCAATGCCAGCACGGCGTCAGCGCCACTGACGAGGGCGCCTGGTGTGGCGTTGAGTTGCGCACTGGCGGAGAAGTACAGCTTGAACTGGCCGCTGGCGGCTGCGCCCGGCCACTGCAGCAACTGGCGGTTCAGCCAATAGGCGCTGGCCGCACTGGCGGGTGCGCGTAGTAGCAGGGTCTCGAACGGCGCGTCGCAGCTGGCCAGCACAGGCGCCACGGGCGCGGCAGCGGCCGTCAAACAACCAAGCGCCAGCGCGCTCCCAACCGAAACTCCTGCTACCCGGTGCCACACTTTGTCCGCCATTGTCATCTCCTCAGTATTTTGGTAGTGCAGTTACAAAATGACACTGCATACCCGTAGATTTGCCGGGTATGGTAATCCAAAATCTGTAGTTTTGATACGAAATGCGTGTTCAGACGGCGCTCTGTGCCTCGCTGCGGTAATTGTCGACCATGCGGTAGCGCAGCGCGTACAGGCCGAAGGCGGCGGCGACCAGCAGCGCGAAGGCGGCAAAGAAGAACATCTGGAAGGCGATCACGCTCAGGCCGCTGGCCGAGATCTGCTGCATCACGAAGTCGTTCTTGACGGCGGCGTTGACGATCAGCACCCACAGATTGCCAATTGTGACGGCCAGATACCAGAAGCTCAGGATGATGCCTTTCATCGGTGCCGGTGCCTGGCTATAGGCGAATTCGAGGCCGGTGGCCGAGACCAGTACTTCGCCCAGCGTCAGCAGCGCATATGGCAGCAACTGCCACAGGATGGAGACGCGGTCACCGCCATCCATGGCCAGCTGGATCAGGCCGATCACCACCCACGCCGAGGCCGACAGCGCGATCCCCATGCCCATGCGGCGCAGCGGCGTCGGCGTGATGCCGATGGCGCGCATCAGCGGGAACAGTAGCAAGTTGTTGACGGGGATCAGCAGCATCACGAGGATGGGATTGACGGCCTGCATCTGGGCCGGAAGCAGCGTGAATTCCCAGCCGAACAGCGACAGCAGCGGGCTGTGCATGCTGTTGGCCTGCACGATCCAGGTTGAGGCTTTCTGGTCGAACAGCGACCAGAACGGCGTCACTAGCGCGAACACGATCAGGATGCGCAGCACGGCGCGTACGCCTTCCACCGCGCTGTCCGGATGCAGGCCGCGGGCCCGCTCCAGTTGCAGCGAGACGCCGATGCCACCGCAGGCCAGCAGCAGTACCAGTGCCAGGCAGGCGGCGATGACGAAGCCCCATTGAGGCGTCATCAGCAGCGCGGCGACGGCGCCGGCCGCGCCGAGGGCGGCGATCACCAAGCCGGGGCGGCCTTGCGCAGCACCGTTGCCACGGCTGAGCAGGGCGGTGCGTGCCACGTTACCGAAGGAATTGGGATTCGGCGCGGCCGGCGGCACGTGCACATACTGCTTCCGCCCTAGCCAGAACACCAGCGTGGTGATCGCCATCAGGATGCCGGGGATGCCGAAGGCCACAGCCGGGCCGTAGTCGCGCAGGAACAGCGGCATCAGCAGCGAGGCGAAGAAGGAGCCGAAGTTGATGATCCAGTAGAAGGCGTCGTACACCAGCTTGGCGCGGTTTTTGTTGCTCTGGTCGAACTGGTCGCCCATGAAGGCGGCCACCAGCGGCTTGATGCCGCCCGAGCCGAAGGCGATCAGGAACAGGCCGAAATAGAAGCCGTTCAGGTTGTCCTCGAAGATGGCGAGGCAGGCGTGGCCGGCCACGTAAATCAGACTGAACCAGAACACCGTGTTGTACTTGCCAAAGTAGCGGTCAGCCAGCCAGCCGCCCAGCAGCGGGAAGAAATACACGCCGATGACGAAGGTGTGGAATACGTGCTTGGCCTCGCTGGCACGGTCGGCCAGCGGCACGAACAGCAGCAGGGTGCTGAGCAGGAAGGGCGTCAGGATGTTGCGCATGCCATAGAAACTGAAGCGCTCACAGCCCTCGTTGGCGATGATGTAGGGGATTTGGCGGGGCATGGCCCCGTTGCCAGCGATGGTGGGTGATGGCGTTTCTGCTTGTGACATGCGCTCTCCTGTGTAGTTTGACTACGGTTTTTTATGGGTCGGATTTTGTAAATTCGACTTAAGTTGATGATTCTATTGGGTTAAACGCCAAAAGTCCAAATTGGTGCAGTGATTGAAAATTTCATATTGCTGATGTATATTCTCTACAAACCCGAGGCTCCCCGCCTCCTCATACCGGATTCTCTTATGACTCAACAACTTTCTCAAGCAGCAGACCAGTGGTATCGCGACGCCATCATCTATCAGGTCTATCCGCGCAGCTACTACGACACCAATGGCGATGGCGTCGGCGACCTGCCCGGCATCACGGCAAAACTGGACTATATCGCATCGCTGGGCGTCGACATCGTGTGGATTTCGCCGTTCTTCAAATCGCCGATGAAAGATTTTGGGTATGACATCGCCGATTACTGCGATGTCGATCCGCTGTTTGGCACGTTGGCCGACTTCGATGCGCTGATCGCCAAGGCCCATGGCCTGGGCCTGAAGATCATGATCGATCAGGTGATGGCCCACACGGCCGAGGAACATGCATGGTTCAAGGAGAGCCGCAGCAGCCGCGACAACCCGAAGGCTGACTGGTATGTGTGGTCCGATCCGGCACCGGACGGCAATCCGCCGAATAACTGGATGTCGGTGTTTGGTGGTTCGGCGTGGCAGTGGGATACGCGCCGCCGCCAGTACTATATGCACAACTTCCTCGTCAGCCAGCCGCAGCTGAACTTCCACAATCCGGCCGTGCAGCAGGCGCACCTTGATGCGCTGCGCTTCTGGCTGGAGCGCGGCGTCGATGGCGTGCGCATGGATGCCTGCAATTTCCACTTCCATGACGTTCAGCTGCGCAGCAATCCGCCGGCGCTGAACCGCGATACGGCTACCGTGTCGGATGTCAATCCGTATGGCATGCAGGCCCATATCTACGACAAGACCCAGCCCGAGAATCTGGCCTTCCTGCAGCGCCTGCGCGTGCTGTTGAATGAATTTGGCGCCGTCGCCATCGGCGAAGTGGGGGCCGATGATTCGCTGGCCGTGATGGCCGAGTACACGGCCGATGGCGACAAGCTGCATATGGCCTACAGCTTTAATCTGCTGGTGCCGCAGTGTTCGGCCCAGTACATCCGTACCCAGGTCGAGCAGTTCGAGGCGCGGGTGCAGGGCGGCTGGGCTTCGTGGTCGGTCGGTAACCATGACGTGCAGCGCGTTGCGACGCGCTGGGGCGGGGCCGATGCGCCGCTGGCGTTCTCGAAAATGATCCTGGCGCTACAGCTGTCGCTGAAAGGCACGCCGTGCCTGTATCAGGGCGATGAGCTGGCGTTTGCCGAAGCCGAGGTGCCATTCGAATTGCTGCAGGACCCGTATGGGATTACGTTCTGGCCGGAGTTCAAGGGCCGTGATGGTTGCCGTACGCCGATCGCGTGGACGGCCGACGCGCATGGTGGCTTTACCAGCGGCCAGCCTTGGCTACCAGTCGCAGCGCAGCACATGGCGCGCGCTGCATCGTTGCAGGAGGGGGATAGTGAGTCGGCGCTGAACTTCGCACGGCGCGTGATTGCGTGGCGCCGCACGCTGCCGCAGCTGACCCGGGGCGAGATCGTGTTCTTCGATGCGCCGGAGCCAGTGCTGGCGCTGCGCCGCGATTTGCCCGGTGATCGCGGCGTGATCGCGGTGTTCAATCTGGGCGCGGCGCCGGTCAGCTTTGCGCTGCCACAGGTGGCCGGTGCCGAGGCGCTGACCGGGCATGGGTTGCCGGGTAGCGTCGCTGGCGAGCAGGTGACGTTGCCGGCCTTTGGCGGCTGGTTCGGGCTGGTGGACTGACGCCGGCGGCAGGGCAGGCGCTGTATGGGTCCCCGCCTGCGCGGGGACGACGGTGGATTTGCCTTCTTAACATCACGTATTTCGGGTATCCTTGCCGCCTTCAAGGGCAGGGTCCCAAGCAGAGATGAACCACGACGATGAAACACGCTGAAGTTGATCAAAAACTCAATCGCACCGCCTTTGCCGATGGCCCGCGCCTGCTGGCCGACATCGGCGCCACCCATGCCCGCTTCGCCTTGCAGACGGCGCCCGGTGAGTTCCGCGCGGTGCGGGTGCTGAAGTGTGATGACTACACCGACATCGTCGCCATGCTGCGTTCCTATCTGGCCGACCACCGCGACACGACGTTGAACCATGCGGCGCTGGCGGTGGCCAATCCGGGCAGTGGCGACCATGTGCGGATGACCAACCGCGACTGGGAATTCTCGACCGATGAAGTGCGCCGCGCGCTGGGCTTGCACACGCTGCTGGTGGTGAATGACTTCACAGCGCTGGCGATGTCGCTGCCGGGCCTGAAACCGGCTGACCTGATGCAGGTCGGCGGCGGCAAGCCGGCCAGCAATTCGGTGATCGGCGTGCTGGGGCCGGGCACCGGCCTTGGTGTGTCGGGCGTGATTCCGACCGTCGACGGTTTCGTCACGCTCGGTTCGGAAGGTGGACACACCAACTTCGCGCCGGCCGACGAGCGCGAATATTCGATTTTGCAGTATGCGTGGCAGACCTGGTCGCACGTGTCGACCGAGCGCCTGATTTCTGGCCCCGGCATGGAGATCATCTACCGCGCCATCGCCAAGCGCAATGGGCGCCAGGTGCGCGACCTGACGTCGCAGGAGATCCTGTCCGGCGCGCTGACCGATAAAGATCCTTTGTGCCTGGAAGTGCTGGAGTGCTTCTGCGCCATGCTCGGTGGCGCTACCGCCAATCTGGCTGTGACGCTGGGCGCGTTTGGCGGCATGTTTATCGGCGGCGGTATCGTGCCACGCATGGGCGAGTGGTTCGCCAGTTCGCCGTTCCGCTCGCGCTTTGAGGCCAAGGGCCGCTTCACCAGTTATCTGTCGGAGATCCCGACCTATGTGATCACCACGCCGAATCCGGCGTTCTACGGCGTCGCCACCATCCTGTCCGAGCACCTGCGCGGGCGCAGTGGCGCGAATACGCTGATGGAGCGGGTCCAGCATCTGCAGCATGAGCTGACCCCGGCCGAACAGCGCGTGGCACAGCTGGTGCTGGAGCAGCCACGGCTGGTGCTGAATGAGCCGATCGCTGATATCGCGCGGCTGGCCGAAGTCAGCCAGCCGACCGTGATCCGCTTCTGCCGTTCGCTGGGCTTCCTCGGGCTGGCCGATTTTAAATTGAAGTTTGCCAGCAGCCTGACCGGCGCGATTCCGGTGCGCCACAGCCAGGTGCGGGTCAGCGACAGCACCCACGATCTGAGCGCCAAGGTGATCGATAACACGGTGTCGGCGATCCTGAAGTTCCGCGACCAGCTCGACGTGCGCTCGCTGGACCGGGCGATTGCGCTGGTCAGCAAGGCCAAGCGGGTCGAGTTTTACGCGATGGGCAATTCGCGCGTGGTGGCGCTGGATGGCCAGCACAAGTTCTTCCGCTTCCGGATTCCGACCTCCTCGTATGGCGATTCGCATCTGTTCGCGCTGGCGGCGGAATTGCTGCAGCCGGGCGATGTGGTGATCGCGATTTCGAACTCGGGCAAGCTGCCCGATTTGCTGGAAGCGGTCGACGCGGCGCGCGCGGCCGGTGCCGACGTGATCGCCATTACGTCCAGTAATTCGCCGCTGGCCAAGAAGGCCAGCGTCTGTCTGGCGGTCGACCATAGCGAGGACAGCACCACCTTCCTGTCGATGATTTCGCGCATCCTGCAACTGCTGCTGATCGACATTCTGTCGGTTGGTATTTCGCTCGATGCGCAGAATTCCAGTCTGGTGCTGGAGCGTAAGGCGCAGGGCGGACAAGAGGCCGAGAGCCGCCGCCTGCTGATCTCGCATCTGGACAGTTGATTTTTTAGAGTTGTTGCAACTCCCTTGTTAGCAAGCCTGCGGGCTTGCTTTTTTTTCGCCCAAAAATTTCCGGAATAGGTTAAGATATATCTCATTAAGTTATATCTTATCTCGTCATAACTTAACCTACTGGAGAAACCTATGTTTAAATTTTCACATCATCACCATCACGTGGCCCGCGCCATGCACGGCCAGCCCTCCGGCGGTGCCGGGCGCGGGCGCGAGCGGGGCCCGAAAATGTTTGACGCGGGCGCCATGCGCTACGTCGTGCTGCAGCTGATCGCCGACAAGCCGCGCCACGGCTATGAGTTGATCAAGGAGCTGGAAACCCGCTCCGGCGGCGGCTACAGCCCCAGCCCGGGGGCGATTTATCCCTTGCTGTCGTTGCTGCTGGATCTCGGCCATGTGTCGGCCACGGCGGACGGCAACAAGAAGCTGCACACCATCACGCCCGACGGAGAGGCTTTTCTGGCCGAGCACCGCCAGTTTGTCGATGCCATTCTGGCGCGCATGAGCGAGCCGGCCGACGGCCGCAGCGATTTGCGCAGCGTGATGCACGAATTGAAGGACGCCTGTATCCTGCAGGCACGCAGCGCTCAGCACGATGAGCACAAGCTGGCGCAGATCCGCGCCGTGCTGCGGTCGGCCATCGACCAGATCAACCAACTGTAACGGACCTGCATGACAACCCCATCTCCTGTCCCCGGCCTGCTGACGCCGGGCCGCGAACGCATCGTGCTATGGCTGCTGGCGCTGATCCAGTTCACCGTCATCATGGACTTCATGGTGATGATGCCGCTGGCGCCGCAGCTGATGCAAGCGTTCGCCATCTCGCCGGCCGCCGTCTCGGGCGCCGTATCGGCGTATGCCTGGTGCGCCGGCATTTCGGGCCTGCTGGCGGCCATGTATATCGACCGCTTCGACCGCAAGCGCCTGTTGCTGACGGTGTTCGTGCTGTTCACGCTGTCGAATCTGGCGTGCGCGATGGCGCCGAATTTCCATGTGCTGGTGCTGTCGCGCGCGTTCGCCGGCCTGACCGGTGGCGTGCTCGGTTCGATCGCCATGGCCATCATCGGCGACCTGATTCCGCCGCAGCGGCGCGGCGCTGCCACCGGCGTTGTGATGACGTCCTTCAGCCTGGCGGCCGTGGCCGGGGTCCCGCTCGGTATCAGTCTGGCAGCGCGCTGGGGCTGGGCGGCGCCGTTCTATCTGCTGGTGCTGTTTTCGCTGCTGATCGGGGTGGTGGCGGCGCGCGCTTTGCCGTCCTTGCGCAGCCATCTGGGTACGCCGGTGCCGTTGGCGCAAATGCTGCCGGACCTGCTTGGCCTGTTCCGCGTGCGGCGGCACCTGCAGGCCTTCCTGCTGACGGCACTGAATATGCTGACCGGTATGCTGGTGATTCCCTTCATTTCGCCTGTGTTGGTGAGTAACTATGGGGTGCAGGCTGGCGAGATCTCCTATGTGTACTTGGCCGGCGGCGTCGCGACACTGTTTTCAGCGCGCGCGATCGGGCGCTGGGCCGACCGCGCCGGGGCGCAGCGCGTGTACCGTACCATGGCGCTGCTGTCAGTGCTGCCGCTGCTGCTGGTGACCCATCTGCCGCAACTGCCGCTGCTGGCCATCATCCTGTTTTTCCCCTTGTTCATGACGATCATTTCGGGCCGCAACATCCCGCTGCAGGCGCTGTTGACGACCGTGCCAGAGCCGGCACGGCGGGGCGCCTTCCTGAGCGCCAATTCGGCCGTGCAGCAGATCGGCACCGGCGCCGGGGCATGGCTGGGCGGGCTGTTATTGC